>DATGAX010000495.1:0-4146 GCA_035312965.1 Acidimicrobiales bacterium | reverse complement strand
GGTGTCAGGAGCTTACGTCGCTTGACACCTGACAGGGGGAGGGTCGCCGTGCTCGATCACCGGAACGGGCCGGTCGGACTCGTGCTCGCGGTGTCGTCGGCCGCCGCCTTCGGCGGAGCAGGGACGTTCGCCACCGCGCTGTTGGGCGCGGGGTGGAGCGCCGGGGCCGCGGTGACCGTGCGCATGGGCGTGGCGGCGCTCGCGCTCACCGTTCCGGCCGTCCTCCAGCTGCGCGGGAGGTGGCCGCTGCTGCGGGCCCAGGCCGGCGCGGTGCTCGCCTCGGCGGTGGCGGTGACGCTGTACCTGGCCAGCGGGAGGCTGCCCGTGGCGGTGGTCGGCATCTTCCTCTGGGGGGCGGTGACGGCCCTGTTCCTACCGCCGTTCTACACCCTGCTCCAGCGGGCCACCCCAGCGGACAGCCATGGCCGGGTGATGGCGACGGCCGGGACGGCCAACGGTGTGGCCGGGCTGGCGACCACCCCTCTGGCCGGCGTGGCCGTCGGCGTGGTCGGGATCCGGACGTGCGCGTTGGCGCTGGCCGCGGGGCTGGTCCTGGCCGGCACGTCGGGCCTGTGGGCCGCCGGTCAAGAGGAGGCGAAGAGCGAGTCGAGGGCGGCCGCCAGCGCCGGGTAGGCGGCGTCCTCGGCCGAGCAGTCGGGGGCGGTGTCCACGTCGGTCAGGTGGCAGAGCAGGGTCAGGGACACCCGGTTGCGCTCCACCGCCCCTCCATCGGTGCCCTCGGGCAGGGACACCGCGTCGCCCCACTCCATCACCACCCGGTAGGAGCCGGCCCGTCCCTCCTGCGGTTCGAGGCGCGCTTCGGAGATGACCCGGGGCGGCACCCGCCCGATGGACGTGCGCTCCCACCCGTCCATGTCGGCGAGCGCCATGTTCGGGACGTTGAGGTTGACGAGAAGGGGCGCCGGCACGGGGTGGGCGGCCAGGGCGCCGACCACCGAGGCCGCCACCGCGCCGGCCGCCTCCCAGTGCATGCCCTTGAGCATCTCGTCCCAGCCCTGCCCCTCGATGCCGTACCCCTCCACCGCCTGGCTGACCGCCACGGCGGGGATGCCGCGGGTGCGGGCGGTGAGGGCCGCCCCGACCGTGCCGGAGTGGTAGATCGACCGGCCCACGTTGACACCGGGGTTGATGCCGGCCACCACCATGTCGAACGGCGGCCCGAAGACGCCCAGGCCGGCGAAGAGGACGCAGAGGGCGGGCGGGCCGCTCATGGCCCACGCCGCCACGGCCCCCTCGACATGCCGGCCGTGCACTTCGGCCCGCATCTCGTTGAGGACGCCGAGGGAGGCGGCCGCCCCGGAGTACTCCCGGTCGGGGGCGATGACCGTGACCTCGCCGTGCGCCGAGACGGCCCGGGCCAGCGTGTGCAGCCCCTCCGAATCGATGCCGTCGTCGTTGGTCACGAGGATCCTCACCGCGTACTTACTACTACCGTCGCGGACATGCTCTTGGCATGGGGTTTCGACCGGGTCGGCGTCGTGGCCGGCGATCTGTACTTCATCGATCCCGACCCGGCGCCGGGCCAGGAAGGGCCCGAGCACGGCGTCCGGCTGGAGGTGCGCCTGCTGGCCCGCCCCCCTCTGACCGGGTCGGTCTACGCGGCCCAGCCCATAGTGATCGACCGGCCCGTCTGGCGGGCCGACCTCCTCGAAACGGTCGGGGGCGAGCCGGGTAGTCGCGACCGGACCCACCATCATCCCCGGTTCCGGGGCTGGGAGCCGGGGGCACGCCAGTACGACGGGCCGCTGTCGGCCGACCCGCTGCGGTGGCTTCAGGAGCGGCTGGAGGACCTTCCCGGCCTGCTGGCGGGGGCACAGCTGCCGGCCGACTCGGCCGGGGAGCGCGACGCCAAGCAGATGGCGGCGGCGGCGCCGCGCATCGTCGAGGCGGTCAGGGACCTGCTGGAGCGGGTCCGGGCCGGGGAGCTGGGCACGGCGCCGGAATGGGCGGCCGGCGAGGCGATGCCGGCCGGGGCGCGGGTCGGCTGGCTCTGAGCGGCGTCCGGAGGCTCAGCTACGGGTGGGAGCTCAGCTACGGGTGGGAGCGAGCCGCTTGAGGGCCAGGCCGCCCTCGAAGGGCCGGCCGCCGAACGCCGGCGGGGCCACGTAGCCGGTGGCGCCGAGCGGCTCCTGGACCCGCGCCACCTCGGGCCCGATCTCGGCCGCGACGGGGGCCAGGGCTTCCAGGTCGAAGCCGTAGAGGCGGCCGGCGTTGCCGGCCAGGATCTGCCGGTTCTCCTCCACCTTGCGGTCGTGGAGGGCCCACTGGATGGCCAGCTTGGAGTCGGGTGTGGTGCCCTCCTCGTGCGGGTAGTCGCTGCCCCACAGGATGTGGTCGGCACCCAGCCAGTCGATCATCCCGCCTTCGAACGGGCTCAGGCCGGAGGCTCCGAAGTAGACGTTGCGCTTGACGTATTCGCTGGGCTGCAGGGTGAGCTCGTCCACGGAGGATCCGCCGAAGATGCCGTAGGTGCGGTTGTCGGCGCTCGACTTCATGGTCGGCACCATCGAGTCGAGGGTGGCCAGCTGCATCCGCACCCAGTAGGTGCCCTGCTCGGTGGGCACGAAGCGCAGGTTCGGGTAGCGCTCGAAGACCCCGGCCAGAATCAGGTGGGGCAGGGTCCGCTGGGCCCACGACGCCATCTCGGTGATGAGGACCGGATTGGAGGCCGGCTGGTCCATCGGCATGATCGGGCTGCCCGCCCCGCTGTGCTGAACGATCGTCAGGTCGAGGTCCTGGCAGAGGGCCCACAGCGGCTCGTACCGGGTGTGGAACAGGGGCGCCACCACCTCGTCCCCCGGGGAGACGGCCGGCACCAGGACGGCGCCGAAACAGCCCTGCTCGACACCCCACTTGATCTCCTCCATGGCGAGGTCGACATCGTTCGGGAACACCTGGATGAGACCGCGGCGCCGCTCGGGGGCAAGGGAGACGAAGTCGATCTGCCACCGGTTGTGGGCCTTCACCCCGGCCCACCGCTTCTCGAACTCGTCACGGGTCCGGGGCAGGCTGATGGTGATGTTGGGGGTGGTCGGGAAGAAGGGGGGCACCGTGTTGGGGAACAGCAGCTCGCCCGAGACGCCGTCGGCGTCCATCTCGGCCAGGCGGAACTCTGAGTCCCAGTTGCGCTTGGCGGTGGCGATGATCAGGTCGTCGAAGGGACTGACGTAGGAGGCGGCCCAAGCGTCGAATTCGTCGTGCAGCCGGGAGGGCAGGTACGCCTTGTAGTCGAGCAGGTCCGCTCCGGCGTGGGTGTCGGCAGAGATGACGACGTAGCGGTCGCCTTCGTCCCAGTTCGCGCTCATAACCCTTCCAATCTACGGGAGATATTTGACTTCTGTCAACTATTTGCCTGCTCCGTCGGAGCCCGGCGTCAGGCGTTGGCCCGGGCAGTGGCACCGGCGCTGATGTCCAGCACCGCCCCTGTCACGTGACGGGCCTCCTCACTGCACAGGTACATGATGGCCGCCGAAACCTCTTCCGGTTGGAGCACCGGGTCGGGCTGTACGTGGAGCATGCCGATAAAGGCCTTGGCGTCCTCGAATGTCGGGTTCTCCAGGTCGGGCCGGACCTTCCGGTAGAGGAAGTCGTTGCGGATCATGGGGGTCTCCACGTTGCCCGGCGCGACCGCGTTGACCGTGATCCCGAAGCGGGCCAGGTCCTGCGCCGTGCTCTTGACCAGCCCGATGACGCCCCATTTGGAGGCCGTGTAGGCGCCCATGCCGCCGGTCGGGGCCCGGCCCATCATCGAGGAGACGGCGATCATCCGGCCCCGCCGGGCCGGGATCATCACCGGGGCGGCGGCCCGGAAGGTGTGGAACACGCCGGTCAGGTTGGTGTCGATGACGTCGCGCCACTGATCCGGCGCGGCGATCTGCACCGCATCGCCGGCGCTGACGCCGGCGTTGGCCACGACGATGTCGAGCCGCCCGCTCTCGCTCAGGGTCTCGGCGACGGCCGATTCCACCGCGGCGAAGTCACGGACGTCCACCCGGTGGGTCCACACCCGCCGGCCTTCCTCGGCGACCAGGTCGGCCGTCTCCTGCAGGTCCTCTTCCCGGGCCAGCGGGTAGCCGACGGTGCCCAGGTCGCGGCACATGTCGAGCAGGGCGACATCGGCCCCTT
>DATGAX010000494.1:0-2686 GCA_035312965.1 Acidimicrobiales bacterium | reverse complement strand
AACGTGTTGATCGTGTGCTTGGGCACCACCGCCTCGACCGCGAACGCGTCGTCGCCGAACAGCTTCGACACGGTGGGCGACTTCATGGCGGGCAGCAGCTCGACGATGTGGTCGAGCTGGGCCGACGAGACGTTGAGCTTGACCAGCACCCGCTGGCGGGCGATCAGGGTGCCGTCGAGCAGGGACTGGAGCTGCTCCATGGCGTGGCGCTTGTCGTCGTCGGCGTAGGCCGCCGGGTTGGCGATGAGCTCGGTGTAGGACTCCAACAGCGTGGCGATGATGCGCAGTCCGGCCGCCCGCAGGGCCCGTCCCGTCTCGGTGATCTCGACCACGGCGTCGGCCACCTCGGGGATCTTGGCCTCCGTCGCGCCGTACGAGAGCCGCACTTCGGCTTCGACACCCTGGCCGCTGAGGAAGCGGGAGGTGAGCGACGGGTACTCGGTCGACACCCGCACCCCGGCCGGCAGATCGGCCACGGACTGCCAGGGGGAATCGGCCGCCACCGCCATGACGAGACGGATGGGCCGGGTGGTGGCCTTGCTGTAGCGCAGCTGGCCCAGCGTCACCACGTCGCTGGCCGTCTCCTCGATCCAGTCCCGCCCCGTGATGCCCAGGTCGAACAACCCCTCGGCCACGTACATCGGTATCTCCTGGGGGCGCAGGATCCGCACCTCCGAGACCCGGGGGTCGTCGATGCTGGCCCGGTAGTCGACCTCCGAGCTGCGGACCACGCCCAGGTCGGCGGCGTCGAACAGCTCGAGGGTGGCCCGCTCCAGCGAGCCTTTGGGAAGGACGATTCTGAGCAAGGCGGGGGGACCGGGACGGGACCTACGAGGGTTTGGGCAGGGCCGACAACAGGTTGGCCATCTCGATGGCCGTGAGCGCCGCTTCGAAGCCCTTGTTGCCGGCCTTGGTCCCGGACCGTTCGACGGCCTGCTCGATGGTGTCGGTGGTCAGCACGCCGAACACGACCGGCACGCCGGTGTCCAGCGACGCCCGCTGCAGGCCCGACGCGCACTGCCCGGCGACGAAGTCGTAGTGGCCGGTCGCCCCGCGTATCACGGCGCCGACGGCGATGACCGCGTCGTACTGCCCGGACGCGGCCAGGCGGGCGCAGACGAGCGGCAGCTCGAAGGCTCCCGGCGCCCAGGCCAGGTCGATGGCGTCCTCCGACACCCCGTGGCGGCGCAGCCCGTCGCGGGCGCCGTCGACCAGGCGCAGGGTGATGGTGTCGTTGAACCGTGAGGCCACGACGGCGACCCGCAGCCCCCCGCCGGACAGTGCACCCTCGAACACCACTAGAGCCCGCCTCCCTCGAGGAGGTGGCCCAGGCGGACCCGCTTGGTCCGTAGGTAGCGGATGTTCTCCTCGTTGGGCTCCACGTGGATGGGGATCCGCTCGACGATCTGCAATCCGTATCCTTCCAGTCCGCCCCGCTTGGCCGGGTTGTTGGTCATGAGCCGCATGGTGGTGACGCCCAGGTCCACCAGGATCTGGGCCCCGATACCGTACTCGCGGCTGTCGACGGGCAGGCCCAGCTCCACGTTGGCGTCCACCGTGTCGAGGCCGCCGTCCTGCAGCTCGTAGGCCCGCAGCTTGTGGGCGATGCCGATGCCCCGGCCCTCGTGTCCCCTCAGGTAGACGACCACCCCGAGCCCTTCGCCGGCGATGCGCCGCAGCGCCCCGTGCAGCTGGGCGCCGCAGTCGCAGCGGCGCGACCCGAACACGTCGCCGGTCAGGCACTCGCTGTGCACCCGGACCAGCACGTTGTCCTCGCCGGCCGGCTCCCCCATGACGAAGGCCAGGTGGGACTCCCCGTCCAGCACGCTCTGGTAGGCCAGGCAGCGGAACTCCCCGAACTCGGTGGGCAGGCGGGCGTCGGCCGTACGCCGGACCAGGCGCTCGGTCTGGCGCCGGTAGCGGATGAGGTCGGCGATGGTGATCAGCAGGAGCCCGTGGCGTGACGCGAACGCCTCCAGCTCGTCACGGCGGGCCATCTCCATGCCGTCCTCGGTGACGATCTCGCACAGGACGCCGGCGGGGGCCAGCCCGGCCATGCGGGCCAGGTCGACGGCCGCCTCGGTGTGGCCGGCCCGCTTGAGAACGCCGCCCTCACGGGACCGCAGCACGTGCAGGTGGCCGGGCCGGGCCAGGTCCTCCGGTCGGGTGCGTGGGTCGATCAGCGCCCGGGCCGTGAGGGAGCGGTCCTGGGCCGAGATGCCGGTGGTGGTGCCGGCGCGGTAGTCGACGGTGACGGTGAAGGCGGTGCGCTGGGCTTCGGTGTTGCGCTCGACCATGAGCGGCAGGTCGAGCTCGTCGGCCCGGGCGTTGGTGATCGAGGCGCAGATCAGCCCGGAGGTGTGACGGACGAAGAAGCCCATGGCCTCCGGGGTGGCGTGCTCGGCGGCGACGATCAGGTCGCCTTCGTTCTCGCGGTCCTCGTCGTCGACCACCACGACCATGCGGCCGGCCGCGATGGCGGCGACGGCGTCCTCGATGCTGGCGGTCGGCATGGGGTTCAGAGCTCCCGGTAGGGCGAAGGGGTTCCGGCGGCGAGCAGCTGCTCGGCGTACTTGGCCATCACGTCGACCTCGAGGTTGACGGTGTCGCCGCCCCGGCGGCGGCCGAGGGTGGTGACCGCCATGGTGTGGGGGATGACCGCCACCCGGAAGGAAGAGCCGTCGAC
>DATGAX010000493.1:0-4729 GCA_035312965.1 Acidimicrobiales bacterium | reverse complement strand
CCCCGGCGCCCACTATCACGGGGTAGGAACGGTCCGTGAGCTCGACGGTGACCTCGTTCATTGCGGCGCCCCTTCGGGATGGAGCGCTTCGGCGATGCGGTCGACCACATGTGGCGGGGCCATGCGGTCCACGTCGAACACCAGATCGGCCAGCTCCGCGTACACCGGGGCGCGCTCCGCCGACAACCGCGCCAGGGCGGCGGCCGGACCGGACTCCAGCAGGGGCCGGCCGGCCCCGGTGCCGACCCGCAGGGCCAGCGTCGACACTTCCGCCCGCAGCCAGACCGTCAGGCCGGAACGGCGGATGACGGCCCGGTTCTCCAGGTCCAGCACGGCGCCGCCGGCGACGGAGACCACCGCCGGCCCGGGCCGGGCGCAGGCCTCCTGCAGGACCCGCGACTCCTCCCGGCGGAAGGCCGGCTCGCCCTGCTCCTTCCAGATCTCCGGCACGGTGCGGCCGGTCTGGCGCTCTATCTCGTCGTCGCTGTCGAGGTACGGCCAGCGCAGCCGCTCGGCCAGCAGCCGCCCGGTGGTCGTCTTACCCGCCCCCATCATGCCGATCAGGAGGACCTTGCCAGGCGGTGTCACGTGGCCGGCTTCCGCAGGCCCTCGGTGTAGGCGTCGCGGTTGCGCACCATCTCTCCGACCGAGTCCCCGCCGAACTTGCGGAGGGCCTCGCCGGCCAGCACGAGCGCCATCATCGTCTCGGCCACCACGCCCATGGCCGGCACCGCCGTCACATCCGTGCGCTCCTTGAACGAGACGGTCTCTTCCTTCGTGACGACGTCCACCGTCTTGAGTACCGGCCGGTTGAGGGTGGCCAACGGCTTCATCGCCACCCGGGCGACGACCGGTTCGCCGTTGGTGATCCCGCCCTCGATGCCGCCGCTCCAATTGCTCTCACGCCGGTAGGAGTCCGACTCGCCGTCCCACGCGATGGGGTCGTGCGCTTCCGAGCCCCGGCGGCCGGCCACGTCCGAGGCGTCGCCGATCTCGACCCCCTTGACGGCCTGGATGCTGAGGAAGGCCTGCCCCAGCAGACCGTCCAGTTTGCGATCCCAGTGGACGTGACTGCCCAGCCCGACGGGGACGCCGTAGCCGATGACCTCGACCACCCCGCCGAGTGAGTCGCCCACCTTGGCCGCCGCCTTGATCTCGGCGATCATGGCCTCTTCGGCTCCCCGATCGAAGCAGCGCACCTGCGAGTCGTCGACCCGACCGAGGTCGGCCGGCGCGGGCCGGGTGGCCGACTTTGATGTGACGGGACCGAGCTGGACGACGTGGCTCACGATGCTGATGCCGATCTCGTCCAGCAGCCGTTTGGCCAGCGCCCCGGCCGCCACCCGGGCCGCCGTCTCGCGGGCCGAGGCCCGCTCGAGGACGTCGCGGGCGTCCGTGAACCCGTACTTCTGCATCCCGGGCAGGTCGGCGTGGCCGGGGCGGGGCTGGTGGAGCGGCTTCTCGGTCCGGCCCGGGGCGGGCGACATCTCCTGCTCCCACTTGGGCCACTCGGTGTTGGCGATCTCCACCGCCACTGGGGACCCGAGAGTGCGACCGTGCCGTATGCCGCCCAGCAGGGTCAGCTCGTCCACCTCGAAGCGCATCCGGGGCCCCCGCCCGTAGCCGAGGCGGCGCCGGGCCAGCTCCGATTGGATCTGCTCCGCGGTGATCTCCAGCCCGGCGGGCAGACCTTCGACGATGACGACCAGGCCCTTGCCGTGGGACTCGCCGGCGGTCAGGAAGCGCAGCACGGGCCGATGCTACCGGTCCGGGCTGGGCCGCTCTCGGCGTTCCGGCCGCCTCGAGCTAGGGGATCGAGACGCTCGTCGGGCTCATCTGCGAGTACCCGCTGACCACCCAGTTGCCGTACAGGCTGCCGAGCGAGCTGTCGTAGCTGACGTACAGGTGGGGTCCGCCGTTGCAGGTCAGGGTGTTGATGGTGATGGCCCCGAAGTAGTGGCTCTTGCAGCCGTCCTGAGTGAGGTAGGCCTGCGGGGCGTAGAGGATGCCCCCGAAGTAGTAGCCGTGTCCGTTGTCGAAGCCGACCTGCCCCGTGCTGTTGACCAGGATCTGGAGGTTCTGGGCGTTGGGCAGGTCCTGCACGCCGACGCAGTTCGTGCTGTCGGTGACGTTGGCGCAGTAGTCGTACAGGTCGTTGACGTACGACGGGGTCTTGATGGTGAGGGCCGCCGTGCTCGAGTTGTAATCGCTGTTGCCGCTCAGGTCGATGTAGAAGGTGACCGACCCGACGACCTTGAGCAGCCCGCTGATGGTCACCGGCTGCTTGCACACGTAGGGAATGGACTCCGCGGTGAGGGTCGGGTACGAGTACGTCGAGCCCAACTGGCCGTCGTTCGGGCAGTTGGTCGCCAGCCCCGTGGTCGACACCGGTGGCAGGTAGTACGTCGTGCTGAACGATTGCGGGTTTCCGCAGCCCCCCGAGATGGACGAGACGCTGCCCGTGTTGTAGTAGTCGGCCTGCACGTTGTTGCCGATGCCGCCGTTGCACGTGATCGACCCGTTGCTGCCGATGGCGACCTGGCCGCTCGTGTTGGGGTTGCTCGAGGAAGCGGTCTGCGTGTCGTCGTAGGTGCTGAAGCTGCCGGTGGCGTTCCCGTTGAAGGTGAGCGAGCTGTTGGCGAAGAGGGCGAACGGGAACTTGGCCGAACGGGTGACGATCTCGTGAACGGACGCGGTCTGCGAGCCGAGCGTCCCCTCGGCGTCGATGGTCCACTTCGTGGCGCTGATCTGGGTGGCCAGGTACTTGACCGCGCTGCCGGAGGCGATCCCCGGTACCGAGGAGCTCACGCATGTGGCCGAGCACGTGCCGGAGGTGTCGACGTAGAACTGGCTGCCGTTGCCCTCGGCCGAGCTGCCCTGGTCAAGGCGGAACAGGGCGTCGGAGAGGCCGGCGTTGGCCGTGGCCAGGGCGCCCGCCACCCGCTGGCGGCCCAGCACCACGGACTGGTCCCCCACTTCCCGGAACACCACTGCGGTCCCGATCGTGGTGATCACCAGGATGATCATCATGGCGATGATGATGTTCCCCTGCTCGCCTCTGGCCGGACGGGGCAGTCTGATCATCGGCATTGTCCGTTTCCGGGCGCGGTCAACGTGTTGACCTGGTTGGTGAGCGCCACCTGGCCGGTCTCCTCGAACGTCGAGGTGGCGTTGTTGGTGGTCGACGACACGACCAGGTCGATGCCTATGGTCGTCGTGCAGGTCGTGTACTCGCTCATGTCCGTCGTGTTGAGCGCGGTCGACGGGCTGGTGAACGTGTAGTACGTGAGGACCGGTTTGGTCGCCACGTTGTTGGCCAGGCTGATGGACAGGTTCGCCTGTGGCGTGAAGGTGCCGCTGACCTGTACCTCGCGCAGGAGGCACGGTGCGGTCAGCCCGGCGGCCCTGCACGTCGAAGAGGTGGTGGTGTAGAGCCACAGGACCGGCGTGGTGGTGACGGACGACCCGCTCACCAGGTTGTCCTGGAGCTCCACCTGGGTGGAGGGGCTCGAGGTCGGGAAGCTCAGCGACGCCGCCGAGCGGATGTCCCGGCTGAGCTGCGTGATCACGTTGCTGGCCCGCTGCTGGTTGCTCACCACGGCGTCGTTGCGGTTGGCCGCCACCGAAACGCTGTAGAGCACGCCCCCGGCGATGGCCACCACGACGGTCATGATCAGGCACGTGATCATGAGCTCGAGCATCGTGAACCCGGACTCGTCTTGCCGGCGGCTGGCGGTCACGTGCACGCCGAGTTCTTCTTGTACGTGCAGGTGGACACGTTGGTCGCCGTTGACGGGCTGTAGGCCACGGCCGTCGAGTTGCTGCCGATGTACACCACGAACGACAGCCCCGTCTGGCCCCATCCGGTGGCGTCGCTGGTGGTGGTCGACGCCGTGCCCACGAAGGTGCCCGTGCCGCTCGGGCTGAGCGGAGCCCAGTCCGTGCCGCAACCCGTCTGGCCGGTGGTGCAGGGGGTCGGGCTGCCCCCCGCCACCTTGTACGCCACGTAGACGTTGGAGCAGTTGGCCGTGTTGGAGGAGTTGAGGGTCAGCGAGAAGGTGTTGCTGGCGTAGTCGTGCATCGATCCCTTGCCGCCGCCGCCGGCGCCGTTGTTGGCGTCGATGGCCACGGAGGTGACGGCTCCGGTTCCGCCGGTCGGGACGACCGACAGGTTGTAGAGGCTGCAGGTGGCGATGGTGGTGGTGGTGGTACTCGACGAGGTCGTGGTCGTGCCGGACCCGGTGGTGGTGCTCGTGGTCGTGGTAGCCGAGCTGGTCGTCGTGGCCGTGACCGTCGAGGAGTTCTGGCTCGGCTGGCCGCAGGCGACGGCCTGGACCTGGATGTAATAGGTGGTGCCCGCCCCCACTGTGATCTGCAGGTAGGTGGCAGTGGTCTCCGGCGACACGGTGTAGTTGGTCGTCACCTGGTCGATGGCGGAGTTGCCCGGGTTGGTCGTCGTGTACTCGACCACGTAGTAGTCGGCCGCCGGGTTGGACGCGTTCCAGGACACGTCGATGGTGTTGGTGGGAGCCGTGCTGTCGTCGACCGCGTTGACCCCACTCGGCGTGCCCGGTCCGACACCGGTGCAGTTGACCGACGACGAGTTGGGGATCTGGTCGTTCTTGCCGTAGAGGTAGGTCCCCTGCCCGCCGGGGTAGATCGACGACGTCTGGCTGACGCTGAGGGTCGAACCCTGCCCCTGCCAGTAGACCGTCACCACCGCCTTCTT
>DATGAX010000492.1:0-9001 GCA_035312965.1 Acidimicrobiales bacterium | reverse complement strand
GGTGATCCGCAACCATCACGGGAAGCTGCAAGGGGTCGAAGCGGTCGTGGACAAGGACGCCACCGCCGGGCTGCTGAGCGAGGCGTTGGATGCCGACCTCTTGCTGCTGCTCACCGACGTCGCCGCGGTGGAGATCGACTTCGGCACGGCCCGCGCCCGACCCGTCACCCGGGCCACCCCGGCCTTCCTCCGCGCTCTGGCCTTCCCGGCCGGCTCCATGGGACCGAAGGTGGACGCCGTCTGCCGCTTCGTCGAGATGACCGGACGGGTCGCGGCGATCGGTTCCCTGGCCGACACGGAGGCCATCCTGGCCGGCAAGGCGGGCACCATCGTGACCCCCAGCGGCGAGTAGCCGTGATCGCAGGCCGGCGGTCACGAGACCCAACCGGTTACCAAGGACTCTGGTGCGTCCGGGCTGGCCGGCGACAATGGACGTGTATGAGACGTTTGTCGATGGCGCTCGTCCTGGGGTTCACGGTCGCGGCCGGCTGCTCCTCGTCGGCTCGCAACACGCCCCAGCCGACCACGACCAGTTCAGCGGCCGCCAATCCGACGGCCAACCCGACGACATCGGCACCTCCGGCCTCGTCGACGACCTCACCGGCGTCCGCCCCGGTCGCTCTGTACCTCCTGAGGGGCAACTACCTCGGAGTGGCGCGCCGCACCGTCGGACCCGTCTCCACCATCGGCACCGCCGCGGTCAACGCCCTCCTGGGCGGCCCGGACGCCTCAGAGCGGGCGGCCGGCCTTTCCAGCGCCGTCCCGCCCGGCTCCAAGCTGCTCGGCCTGGCGGTGTCCTCGGGTACGGCCACCGCCCACTTCGACGCCGCGTTCGGCACGCCGGGGCCGGCGCCCAGCGAGCTGCAACGCGTCGCCGAGGTCGTGTACACGCTCACCCAGTTCCCGACCGTCCAGCTGGTCAGCTTCAGTGTCGACGGCAACGGGCTGACCGCGGTCGACCTGAGCCGGCCGCTGGGGCGGAGTGACCTCCGGGCCGCCCTGCCCGCCATCCTGGTCGAGAACCCGGCGGTGGGCGACGCCCTGGCCGGCACACTGCGCCTGGCCGGTATGGCCAATGTCTTCGAGGCCCAGTTCCGGGCTCAGCTGACCGATGCGTCCGGCCACGTCCTGGTCGATCAGCCGGTGCACGCCACCGCCGGCACCGGCACGTGGGGGAGCTTCGACGCCACCTTCTCGTTGCATGTCACCACTCCGACGGCCTGCCTGCTTCGGGTCTACGCCGTCTCGGCCAAGGACGGCTCGCCCATCGACGAGGTCGATCTCCATCTCACCGCCAAGCCGTGACGAGGGATGACGATGCCATCTCCCCCACGCCGACCGGAGAGGTCGTGGTGGGCCGGTAACGGTGCGGCCACGCTGCTGGTGGCCGTCGTCCTCGTCCTAGCGGCGGGCGCCGTCCTGCACGGTGTCGGGGCGCCGGGAGCGGGGAACCTCTTGTGGGCTGGGTCCGGGGCGGCGGGGGCCGGCTACTCGCTGTGGATGACGTTGGAGAGCCTGCGTCACGGTCGACTCGGGGTGGACCTCATCGCCGTCCTGGCGCTGGTGGGCGCCGTGGCGGTGGGGGAGTACCTGGCGGCCGGCGTGATCGCGGTGATGGTTGCGAGCGGGCGGGCCTTGGAGAGTTGGGCGGCGGGGCGGGCCCACCGCGACCTGGGCGCGCTCCTGGCCCGGGCGCCCCGCTTCGCCCGCCGAGTCGGTGATGACGGCCTGGAGACGATTCCAGTGGAGGACATCCGGATGGGGGACCGCCTCGTCGCCGGCACCGGGGAGATGTTGCCGGCCGACGGGGTTCTGTTGACGGCCGCCGTGCTGGACGAGTCGGTCCTGACCGGCGAGTCCCTGCCGGCCGAAAGAGGGGCCGGTGATCCGGTGCGGAGCGGCGTCGTCAACGCCGGAGCACCGGTCGAGATGCGTGCCACGGCAACGGCGGCCGCCAGCACGTACGCCGGTGTCATCCGGTTGGTCGCCGATGCCGGCGCGTCACAGGCTCCTTTCGTGCGCCTGGCCGATCGCTACGCCTTGTGGTTCCTCGGGGTCAGCGTGGCGGCTTCGGGAACGGCGTGGGCGCTGGCCGGCCCGGCTCGGGCGGTGGCGGTGCTGGTCGTGGCCACACCCTGCCCGCTGATCCTGGCCGCTCCCATCGCCCTGGTTGCCGGCCTGTCCCAAGCCGCCCGGCGGGGCGTCATCATCAAGGGGGGTGCCGTGCTGGAGCGGCTGGCCCGGTGCACGACCGTGCTGATCGACAAGACCGGCACGCTGACGGGCGGCCACCCGACCTTGTCCGATGTCGTGACGGCGGGGGCCGTGTCGGCTCCCGAGCTGCTGACCCTGGCGGCGTCTCTCGATCAGTTGTCCCCCCACGTCCTGGCCCACGCCGTGGTCGCGTCGGCCAGGGGGCGAGGGTGTGAGCTGACGGTGCCCGAGGCGGTACGCGAGGTCCCCGGCGCGGGCATCGAAGGCATCGTGGCCGGGCGCCCGGTGGCAGTGGGCAAGGCCGACTGGGTCGGAATGGCGGGCTCGCCGCCCTGGGCCCGCCGGGCCCGGCGCCGCGCCCGCCTCGACGGTTCGAGCACCGTGTTCGTGGGGGTGGATGACCACCCGGCCGGTGTCCTCCTGTTCGACGATCCTGTCCGTCCGGACGCGGCGAGGACCATACGAGGACTGCGGGTGAGCGGGATCGACCGGGTCGTCATGGTCACGGGTGACCGCATCGAGGTGGCCGACGCCATCGGCGCCGTGCTCGGAGTCGACGAGGTCCTGGCCGACCGGAGCCCGGAAGAGAAGCTGGACGCCGTCCGGATCGAGCGGCGGCGGGCGCCCACCATCATGGTGGGCGACGGGGTCAACGACGCTCCGGCCCTGGCCCTGGCCGACGTCGGCGTCGCCATGGGTGCCCGCGGCGCCACCGCGTCGTCGGAAGCCGCCGATGTGGTGCTGGCCGTGGATCGGCTCGACCGCCTTGGTGAGGCTCGCGCGATCGCGTCCCGGTCCCGCCGGATCGCCATCCAGAGCGTCGCCGCCGGCACGGCGATGTCACTCGCCGCCATGGCCGTGGCGGCCGCCGGCTTCCTGCCGGCCATCTGGGGGGCCGTCCTGCAGGAGGGGATCGACGTGGCCGTGATCGTCAACGCGTTGCGGGCCCTGGGAGAGCCGGAGGCGTCGGTGCGGCTGCGTACCGAGGACCAGGATCTCACCCGCCGCTTCCAGGGCGAGCACCGGGCCGTGCGGGCCGCTCTGGAGCAGATGCGGTCGCTGGCCGATCGGCTCGACCAGCTCGAACCAGCTGAAGCCGCGGTGGAGCTGCGCCTCCTGCAGCGGGTCCTCGAAGAGGAAGTGGTGCCGCACGAGGCGGCCGAGCAGCAGATCCTCTACCCGGCCCTCGACCGGCTGCTCGGAGGCGCTGATCCGACCGGGCCTATGAGCCGGGCCCATGTGGAGATCGCCCACCAGATCCGCCAGTTCCGGCGGCTGGTCGACGAGATCGATCCGGCCGGTCCCGACCCCGAGGAGGTGGTCGAGCTACGGCGGCTCCTCTACGGGTTGGACGCCGTCCTGCGGCTCCACACCGCCCAGGAGGAGGAGAGCTACTTCTCGCTCGCCGACCATGCCGAGCTGGCCGATCTCGAAAAGCGGGTGACGTCGTAGGACGTTGGACTCTGGTCCCTCACACCCTGGAGGCTCACACTCGGATACAGGACCCACTGGATGCAGCAGTGGAAGGAGGCGGTCGTGCCAGAACGCAAGATCATCGAGGAGTTCCTCGGCCAGCGTCACATCGCTTTCGTCGGGGTGTCCCGCGACACCAAGCAGTTCGCCAACGGGATGTACCGGCAGCTGCGTGCCGGCGGCCGCGTCATGTATCCCGTCAACCCGGCCGCGTCCGGGGCCGTCCTCGAGGGAGACCCCTCGTACGTCAGCCTGGCCGACGTTCCCGACCCGGTGGACGGGGTCCTGGTGATGGTCCCCGCCTCCGCCGCGGCCCAAGTGGTGCACGACGCCGCCGCCCGCGGGATCACCCGGGTCTGGCTGCACCGGGGGCTCGGCACCGGAGCCGTATCGCAAGAGGCGGTCGACCTGTGCCACCGGCTCGGGATCGCCGTGGTGGACGGGGCCTGTCCGTTGATGTTCGAAAAGCCCGTCAAGGGGGCGCACCGGCTGCACCGGATGCTGGCCGGACGCCGGATCGCCGCCTGATCCGAGGGAAGACGAAGGGAGTACGCCATGTCAACCCGAACAGAGCCTGCGCCCATCACCCAGCCGGCCAGATCGGTCGGACAGGTCGACGCCGTGGAGACACCCGAAAGGGCCGCCGCCCGTAAGCGGCTGGAGGCGCGGCGGGACTTCCGCTCCCACCTCGTCGCCTACGTCGTCGTCAACTCGCTGCTGGTGGTCGTCTGGCTGATCACCGGTGCGGGCTACTTCTGGCCGGCCTGGGTCATAGCCTGCTGGGCCGCCGGCCTCCTGATCCATGCGTGGGACGTCTACGTCCAGCGGCCCGTGACCGAACACGACGTCGACGAGGAAATGCGCCGCGGCAGCTGACGAGGCCAACGCCCGGCCCGTCCTGGCCCGGCTGCGCTAGAACCTCCGATTAGTTACCGCGGTGGCCTGCGTCCATATGGGCGAGACCGATCCTACGGATGGAGGGAATGATGAGCCGGGTAAGCACCTATTTGAACTTCATGGGCCAGGCCGAGGAGGCGTTGAACTTCTACGCTTCGGTGTTCGGCACCCAGATCGAGGGTGAGATCGCCCGCATGGGCGACATGCCGAGCGGCGATGGCGGCACGCAGTTGACCGACCACGAGAAGAAGCTGGTCGCCCACGCCGTCCTGCCCATCGTGGCCGGCCATGTGCTGATGGGGACGGACATGCTCGAGTCGATGGGCCACGAGCTCCGAATCGGCAACAACACGACCATCAACCTCGAAATCGACGACCGGGCCGAGACGGAGCGCATCTACGGCGCCCTCAGTGAGGGTGGCAGCGAGTCCTCCGGGCTGTCGCAGATGCCGTGGGCCTACTGGGGCGTCACGCTTGACCGCTACGGCATCAGGTGGATGTTCAACTGTTACGCGGCGGCCTGAGGCCGGTCCCTGAGACCGCATCTCACGCCCGCCAGGCGTCGGCCCCGCTCCGGTGGATCACCACGTTGCGGACCGTCGCCTGGCGGGACAGCCGCAGGACCGCCATCGTCATCTCGGCGACATCGGCGGCGTGGATCATGGAGGCCGGGTCCACCCGGTCCCGCACCCAGGCGGTCATATCCGTGTCGACGAACCCGGGTGACACGGCAGTCGCGGTGACACCGTGCTCCCACTCCGACGAGGAGATGGAGTCGCACAGTGAGATGAGCGCCGCCTTGGTGGCGCTGTAGGGAGCCAGCCCGCCATCGGCGGCGGTACCGGCGATCGAGGCCAGCACGACGATCTTGGTGCCGCGGGCGTCCTGATGGGCCGCCGCCGTGTGCCGCAAGGAGGGCAACAGACGCTGGACGGTCAGGAAGGGGCCGACGAAGTTGAGAGCCACCTGCTGGTCCAGCTTCTCCACCGGGTAGGAGTCGATCGGAGCGGCCCACCCGGTGCCGGCGCACAGGACCACGGCGTCGGTCCGTCCGGCGTGGGCCGCGAGGTGCGCCTCAGTCGCCGCCTCTACGCCGGACCCCGTCCCCAGGTCGGCGGCCACCGGGTGGATCGCCGTGCCGAAGGTGGCCAGGCGGTCCCCCGCGGCGCGGACGCCGCCCTCGCCACGGGCGACCAGCGTGATATCCCAGCCCGCCTCCGCCAGGCGCGACGCTATGGCGAAGCCGATGCCGCGCGACCCGCCGGTGACGAAGGCGACAGTCACCGGTCGGCGGTCAGGATCATGGCGGAGCCGTCCATCAGGGCGCCGGAGGTCACGGCGCAGACCTCGTGGCGGCGGGCTTGGCGGTCCGCGCCCCGTCCCTGCACCTGCAGGACCGCTTCGGCGACGGTGTTCATGCCGTGCAGGTAGCCCTCCGACAGGAGCCCTCCGTTCGTGTTGACCGGCATCGACCCGTCCAGGCGGCCGTGCCCGGCCCGGAGGAACGAGCCCGCTTCGCCCCGGCCGCACAATCCCAACCCCTCCAGTCCCATCAGCACCGTGCTGGTGAAGCAGTCGTAGATCTGCGCCACCTGGACGTCGGAACGAGCGACCCCCGCTCGGCCGAAGAGGTCGTCGGCCAACCACGACGTGTAGTTGCGGGTGTAGTCCTGCCACTCCAGATGGTCGCCGATGTCGAGCCCGCACCCGGGCCCGGCCCGGTAGGTGGCCGACGCGATCACCGCCGGCGGGTGGGCCAGGTCGCGGGCCCGTTCCACTGAGGTCACCACGACGGCGCACGCGCCGTCCACCTCGACGGTGCAGTCGGCGCCGCGAAAGGGGTCGACCACCATCGGCGCGGCCAGGTACTGCTCGAGGTCGAGCGCCTTGCGCCGGAAAGCGCGGGGGTTGCGCACCGCGTTCTCCCGTTGGCCCACGGCCACCGCGGCCAGATCGAGCTCGCCCTGCCCGGTGTCGTGGAGGAACCGGGATGCCCACATCGCGACGTACATCATGTAGGCGCTGTAACCGATCGGATACCGGTACTGGGCGCCCGGGCCGGCGAACTCCATCGATCCCACCTTGGCGCCGGACCGTCCCTTCATGGCCCGGTACACGAGCACGACCTCGGCCTGGCCGGTGGCCACCGCGGCGGCCGCCTGCGCCATGAGGTAGCAGGGTGCCTGCCCACCGAGATTGGCGTCGATGGAGTAGCGCAGCTCCGGTACCCCGAGCACGGTGGCCACGGCCTGCGTGGGCACCGAGTCCTGGCCCAGCATGAAGCTGGCGATGCCGTCCACATCCGCGGCCCGGAGTCCGGCGTCGTGCAGGGCGGCTCGGGCCGCCTCGGCGGCCAGACCCAGGACCGACTTGTCGGAGGACGCCGTGAACGGTGTGTAGCCCACACCGACGGCGGCGCTCCTACTCATACGCCACGAACCCCAACTCCGTCCCGCCTCCCCGGCGCCAGATGCGGGCCTGCACCGGCAGGCCGATGGCGGGCGCTTCAGTGCCCACGAGGCGGCCGACCATCGTCGGACCCTCCGCCAATTCGACCGTTGCGAACGTACAAGGCACATCCGCCGCGGTGAGGGAGCCGATCGGCTGGCGCACCGTGATGCAGGCGTAGACCTGGCCCCGCCCTGAGGCGATCAGCCTTTCCGCGTCCTCCGACCCGCATAGGGGGCAGCCCGGCAGAGGTGGGAACTGGACCCGGCCGCAGGACCGGCATCGCTGCAGGCGGACCTCGCCCACGGACAACCCGTCCCAGAACGCCGCGCTGTCGGGGTCGCTCACCGGCCGGTGAACCTCGGAGACCTCTTGTCACGGAAGGCGGCCAGGCCTTCAGGGGCGTCCTCCGAGGTGAGGCAGTAGACGGCGTTGGTTTCCAACTCCAACGCCAGGCCGGCCCGGACGCTCATCGACTCGGCCCAGACCGTGTTCAACACCCGCTTGGCGTTGGCCACCGCCAGCGGGCTCTTGGCCGCCACGCCGCGGGCGAAGGCCAGGCCGGCCGCGAGCAGGTCGTCGTCGGGGACCACGGAGCTGACCAGCCCCCATTCCGCCGCTTCGGCCGCGCTGAGGAACCGGCCGGAGAAGATCAACTCGGCCGCTCGGGCCACTCCCACGAGCCGCGGTAGAAGGGTGAGCACCCCGCCGCCGCCCATCTGCCCGTAATTGAGGTGGGCGTCGCCGATGCGGGCCGATGCCGCGGCCAGCGCCAGATCGCAGCTGATGAGCAGTTCGAGCCCGCCCGCTGCCGCCACCCCGTTCACCAGGGCCACCACCGGCAATTCCAGCGCCCGCAGCCGCCCGAAGGCGTCGTGGATGTCGCGTACGAAACGAGGGAAGGCTTCCGCGTCGCGCTGCAGGTCGATGTAGCTCTTGAGGTCGCCGCCGGCGCTGAAGGCCCGGCCCCGACCGGTGACGAGAACGGCCCGGACCGACGCGTCGGCCGTGGCCTCCGACACCGCCTGGTCGAAACGGCGGATCATCTCCCAGCTCATGGCGTTGAGCTGGTCGGGCCGGTTGAGGGTGATGATCGCCGCCGTCGCGCCGCCATCCAGAGGCTCCAAATCGACCTGGACCAGGTTCACGACCGCTCCGCCAGAATGCGTTTGAGCAGCTCGTGCTTCTGCACCTTCCCCGATGCCGTGGCCGGAAGCTGATCCACGACCTGGATCTGCTCCGGGAGCTTGTAGGTGGCCAGCCCCCGGGCACGGAGCCGCGCCGTCATCATGGTCAGATCGAGGGAGGCGCCGTCCCTCAGGACGACGCAGGCGCACATCCGCTCGCCCAGCCGGGCATCCGGCACGCCGACCACGGCCGCTTGCCGCACCTCCGGGAAGGCGACGATCAGCTCCTCGATCTCGCGCGGCGCCACGTTGATCCCGCCGCGGATGAGGATCTCCTTCTTGCGCCCTACCACCGTCACGTATCCCTCACTGTCCATCTCGACCAGGTCCCCGGACCGCACCCACCCCCCGGGCAGGTATGTGGCGGCGGTGCGCTCGGCGTCCTCGAAGAACCCGACGCTGGTGTGGGGGCCCCGGACGTGGAGCTCACCGTCCTCGATGCGCAGGTCGGTGTGGCTGAGCGCCGGGCCGTCGGTGTGGCACCGCTTCTCGACCGGGGAGTCGGGCCGGTTCCAGGTGGCGCAGAGCACCTCCATGGAGCCGTACAGGCGCAGCACCCGTATCCCGACCGCGTCGGCCCGTTCGACCAGTGCGGCGGGAACGGGTGCACCACCGCAGCCGAAGTGGGTCAGGGCCGGCAGCACCGACCCGTCCCGCTCGCACTCGTCGACCAGGTCGGCGAGAAAGGTGGTGGCAGCGAGGGTGTAGCTGCAACCCCGGTTGGTGATCATTTCGACCGCCGCCGACGGGTCCCAGCGGTCCTGCAGGACGAGAGTCCCTCC
>DATGAX010000491.1:0-3691 GCA_035312965.1 Acidimicrobiales bacterium | reverse complement strand
TACCGCACCGCGGTGGTTAGAGCCCTGGCCGCCCTGGCCGACGCAGGAGCTGTCGACGATCTCGGCGACATGCCCGCCACTGTGCGTCTCACCGCCGGCGAGACGCCCGCACCGGGCGGGCCGGACCCTGCCGACGCGTTCGCAAGAGCGGCCCGTGACTGGGTGGACGCCGACCCTCTGCGGGCCACCACCACCTCGGTAGTGCGCCTGCACGCCGAACTGGTCGCTGCCGGTGTCGCCGAGCGCGACGACCCACCGGCTACCTGGGCGGCGCTGGTCGAGTTGCACCATGCCGGCGTGCTCGACGTCTCCGCGGCCCCGAACCGGACGTGGCTGACCGCGCTGCGAGTCCACAGCCGGACTATTCCGGCCGGGTTCGTCGACGCCGTCAGCGTCCGGCGGCGCCGGGCAGCCGTCGACCTGGCCGCGCTTCGCGCCTGGTACGGCGACACTGCCATTTGCGCCAACCAAGGCATCGCCGATTATCTGGCCCCGACACCGCCAGGGGCCGTCCCGGCCGGCACCTGCTCAAGCGCCCCATGCCGGTGCTCGTCGCATTGGTCGACCGACGCGTCGGGGACGATGCCTGCCGTCTTCGAGGCGGTCGTGCATCCGACACCACGACCGGCTTCGGCGTCCGACGACCGCTTACGCCGAGCCCGCCTCGACCGTGACATCGACCGTCTCCTCTTCGACTGCCCACGCGGGCTGGGGCCGTCGATGATCCGCCTATGCCTGCAAGGCAAAGACACCTACTACGACGTGAACGGCCGGCGGCTGCGGCCGTTGCGCTCCGAGCTGCTGTACCACCGCTTGTTCGGCTCCCGGCCCGGGCTGCAGGCCCAGGCGGTGCTCGACTCGCTGGCTCGCCTCGACTCCATAGGGACTGCCGTCACAGACGGCTTCCGGTGGCGCTCCGCGGCGCGCGTCGCCGCCCAGGCTGCAGCCGCGGCCCGATCCGCTACCGCCGGAGCACCAGGGGCGTCTGCTCCCGGAGGGGCTAGACCGTGAGCGTCGCCACCGGGCTGTTCGTCCCGGAGCTGGCTCTGGGCCTCGACGTCGTCGACACAGCGCTGCGCCGCCGGCTGCAGCGCTACCTGCACGACGTCCTCGAGGCCCGCAAGTTCCCGCTGCACACCACAGTCGCCTGGAATGCCCTGCATTTCGGATTCGACCCGGACAGCGGCAGCTATGACGAGACCCTTCTCGACGCGGCCATGTCGACCATCGAGCTGGGCGGCCGTACTCCGGCCCTACCAGTTGGGGCGCTCGCCTGGGTACACCTGGGCGGCTCCCGCGGCGACGTTTGGGCCGAGATAGTCGGAAAGGACGGCCGACCATCCGGCGTCGAATCCGACGGGACCGCACCGTTGCGACTGGCGGGCCGCCCCGCCGACCGGGAAGAGGCCATCTGGCAGCCCGCCCCCGGCGGCAGCACCGACCAGACCCGGACCGCTCATATCGCGGTCGTGTCGGAGGCGCTCATCTGTGACTTCGAAGCGTTCGGCCACCTACCCGACCTGGGCGCGGCGCTGACCCGCTTGGAACGCAAAGGCCGGCTCGGCCCCCATCGGCTCATCGAGGTCGAGGCCGTTTACGACCCGCCCGAAGCTGCCGAGGACTCCGACACTTGGTTCTACGCCCGCTGGCTGTTCGACACCCAACGCCACTTGCTGGCTGCCGGCCCGCTCGGCACCGGGCTCGTCGACCGCAGCGAAGACGCGCTAAGGGCGGCGCTGGTGGGATCACTGTCGACTGTCGACCTGCTCTTGTCGTCGATCCCCGGAGTGGTGCGCTGGGGCGACTACGCCCTGCTGGCCGAATGGGTGGCCGAGATCGACTGGTCGCCGAACCTGCCGTTGCATCGCGCCGACATCGAATGGCTGATCACCTCCATGGCTGGTGTCCCCGGAGGCGGTGAGGGCGCGACCGTCACCGCCCTTGCCCCCCGCCTCGGAACGTTCATCAAAGCGCCCGAGCCAGCGACGGGTCGGCCAGACGAAGCCGCCGTAGACCCGCTCGCCGGCCTGGACTACCTGCGAGTCCTGACCCGCACCGGGCGCTGGCTGGCGGACCGCCTCGACGACGCCGGCGGAGTCGTCACCGTCCGCGGGGAACGGCGGCTGCTACGCGTCGACGACACCTGGCCGTGGGGTGGGCTGTGGCGGTCCGAGCCTTGGGGGCCCGGCCATCCGCTCACGGGCGTGCCTGCGGATGAGCCGCTCAGAATCGGCTGGCGGGGATGGGAGCCGCTGGCCGAATACCTGGGGATGCCACTCGCCGAGGTGGTCGCCGCCGTCGAAGCCGCCCTCACGCCCAGCGCAGTCGGTATCGACGAGGAGCCCCGAGGCGCCGAAGAACCAGCAGCGGCTGCGAACGCAGACGACGAAGGCACTGACGATGAGGACAGCGACGACGGCGACGAGCGGCCCGATGACGACGTGGCTGCCACTCTCATCGAAGGGCACGCCACGCTTCGCCAGGTCGATGTCGACACCGGCACGCTGCCCCTCGCTGAGCGGTTCGGATGGCTGGCCGACGGCAACCCGGTGAGCATTCTGCTCAGCCACCAGGGCGACATCGACGATGATCAGATATCGCAGAACGCCAAAGCGGCCGGGGCAGCCCGTCTGGAGGGGCTCGACTGGCCGGTCGACTTCTTCGGCGGCATCCGCATGCACGTTTCCGCCATCAGCGGCGGCCGAGTCTTGTTCGCGGCGACTTTGCCCTTGCCCGACATCGGAGACAGCCCGTTCGCGTTCGCGTTCGACCCTGGTGTGGTTGGCCGGCCGTCCGGCGACGTGGAACTCACGTTGGCTGCGGTCGCAGTGGCCGCGCTGCGCCGCCACGGCCGAACGGCCTCCGACGGAACTCGCCGGGCGACCGCGGCAGAAATCTCCGGGTTCTGTTTCGGGCCTGCGCGGCCCGCCGCTCTGATCGACGCAGTCGCCGGGGCGCTGGATGTGGTGGTCGCGGCTGGACGCCTGGCCGTCATCGGCACCGAGTACACCTGGTCGCCCTCGCTACGGCCGGCGCCCCGACGCTCCGCCCCCACCGGTTGGGTGACGACCCGGCTGCGGCGAGACGAGGTGCGGGTCCACATGGTCCCGGCCGTGTTGCGCCACCTGCACCCGGGCTGGAACGCGTCGCCAGGCCAACTGGCCCTCTACAGCAAGGATCGGACCGCTGGCCTGGTCTTCGGACCCGAGACGCTTCCTCCCGGTGTCACGTATGTCCCGACCTACCGCCGCGGCAGCCGGGACTCGGTAATCACCGAGACGTTACGTCAGGTGGTCTCTGCCCTCGACGGGCAACCGCCGGCTTCCGACGAACTGCAAGAGCTGTTCGAGGAGTGGGACACATGAGTGACCCGATACTGGATGGGGGAATGAGGCTCGGATGAGTAACCCTGGCATACCACGGCCGACGGGCTTCGAGATGCAGGACGCCTTGGCCGCCGCTGTCGGTGACCCGCTCGGCGACGCAGTCGCCGATCTCGACGCCGAGTCGCTGCTGGCCATGCTGCGAACCGGCCACCAGATCGGACAAGTCCGAGAGTTCATGAAGGACCATGGCGTCCCGGCTCGTTACCCTGACCTGGTCGCGGCGCGCCGGCTGTTGCCACGTCTGGGCGAGGACAAAGGAGCCCACCGGCGCCGCGCGAACCGCTGGTTGGCCTCCGACCTGAACC
>DATGAX010000490.1:0-2458 GCA_035312965.1 Acidimicrobiales bacterium | reverse complement strand
CCACATCCGCCACACCGCGCTCCCTCGCCCGGGCACCGACGCCCAGCTGCACACGCTGATCGGCCGGGTGATGGCCCAGCAACTGGACCGGGACCGACCTCTGTGGGAGATGTGGATAGTGGAGGGCCTCAGCGACGACCGGTGGGCCATCGTTTCGAAGGTCCACCACTGCATGGTCGACGGCGTGGCGGGCAGCGAGCTCCTGGGGCTGATCCTCGACACCGAGCCGGACCCCCCCGAACCCCCCGAGCAACTCCCGTGGACTCCCTCCCTGCCACCGGCACGCTGGGAGCTGGCCGCCGAAGCGGTTGCCGACATGCTGACCAGCCCCTTCGAGCTGAGCCGCCTGGTGCGGGCCCGGACGCGCCTGCCCCGGCGGATCCTCGGCCAGGCCTCGGAATCGGTGACCGCCCTGCGGGCGGCCGCCTCCGCCATGAGGAGCCCGTCCAGCGCCAGCCTCAACGGGCCCATCGGCCCCCATCGCCGTTGGATGCCGGCATCGGTCACGGTGGCCGAGGTCAAGGAGGCCCGGAACCGTTTCGGAGGCACGTTCAACGACGTGGTGCTGACCGTCATCGCGGGCGCCTTCCGCGAGCTGCTCCTCAAGCGGGGCGAGAGCGTCGAGTACCCGCTTCGCTCGCTGGTGCCGGTATCGGTCCGGGCCCGCGACGAGCGGGGCCGGGCGGTCGGCGACGGCGAGATGGCCAACCGGGTCTCGGCCATATTCGCCGACCTGCCGGTGCACATCGAGAACCAGATCGACCGGCTGCGTTGCATCGCCGCCCAGACCGACGGGCTCAAGCAGTCCAAGCAGGCGCTGGCCGGTGAGGTGCTCAGCTCTCTCTCCGGCTTCGCACCGCCGATGCTCCTCTCGCTGGCCGGCCGGCTGGGCACGAAGGTCTCCCAGCACACCGTCAACACCGTCACGACGAACGTGCCCGGGCCGCAGATCCCGCTCTACGCCCGGGGCCGGCGCATGCTCGAGGTGTATCCCTACGTGCCTCTCGGGATGCAGCTGCGGATCGGCGTGGCCATCTTCTCCTACGACGGCAAGGTCGGCTTCGGCATCACCGGCGACTACGACACCGCGCCCGACATCGACCTGCTGGCCGAGGGCATCGAGCGGGCCATGGGCGAGCTGCTCGCCATCGAGCCCGAGGGGGTCATCATCGACCTGCGGCCGGGCGTGGACGCCGACGTCCTAACCTGAGGCGCTGCTCCCGTCAGGTCGGGCGGCGGCGGACGGGTCGCAGCGCCACCAGCACCACCCCGAGAGTCATCGCGCAGCCCACGGCGAACACGGTCCAGCGGGTGACATCAGGGTCCACCCAGAACGATCCGACGATGGGCGACACCGCCATCAGGAGGGCGAACAGCAGCTCCGCAGGGGCGTCCTGGATGGTCAAGCGCATCGGAGCAATATATCCCGCGGCCCGTCGGGCCACCGTTGGCGGGGCGGTCCTCGACGGACGTGATCGTCCTCACCGCGACCACGTCGGGAGCGGTCTCTCAGGGGAGCCGGCGCGGGTCGGCGCCCTTTGTCCCAGGAATCAATGGCAGACGATGAGGCCCTCCACTTCCTTCAGCCCCCGGCCCGGAGGCCAGGAAAGGAGTACTAAGAGACCATTTCCTTGACTTGGCCGATGAGCCCGGACGCCGTCTGGCCCCCGGTCGGGATCGGTGCCACCTGGAGGTGGGTGACCCCGGCCTCCCGCAACGCGGCGACCCGCTCCCGGACCCAACCCGCCGGCCCGCAGAGGGACGTGAGGCGCAGGATCTCCTCGGGGACGGCGGCAGCCGCCTCGTCCTTCTTGCCCGCCAGGTACAGATCCTGGATCTCCGCCGCCTCCTTCTCGTAGCCGTAGCGGCAGGCCAGGTCGTTGTAGAAGTTCCGGCCCCGGGCGCCCATCCCCCCGATGTACAGGGCCAGGTTGGGCCGGGCCAGGTCACGCAGGGCCAGCACGTCGTCACCCTCCCCGATGGCGAGCAGTCCGCCGCCGGCGATCATCAGCGGATCGAGCGAGGCGTCGCGCCGCGACCGGCCTTCGGCCAGGGCCGCCCCCCACACCTCGTGCGCCTTCTCCGGGATGAACATCATCGGGAGCCAGCCGTCGGCGACCTCGGCCGTCATGGCGACGTTACGGTCGCCGAGCGAAGCCACCCAGATCGGGATGCGCGGCCGGACCGGATGGGCGATGATCTTGAGCGCCTTGCCCAGGCCGGTGCCCTGCCCTTCCGGAAGGGGCATGTGGTAGTAGCGGCCGTCGTGCTGGAGGGGAGCCTGGCGGGACCACACGTCCCGGCAGACGGAGATGATCTCCCGCGTCCGCCCGATGGGGGCGTCGTAGGGCACGCCGTGCCATCCCTCGATCACCTGGGGCCCCGACGCCCCCAGCCCGAGGTGGCAGCGGCCGCCCGAGAGGGCGTCGACGCCGGCCGCCGTCATGGCGATCAGGGT
>DATGAX010000489.1:0-2594 GCA_035312965.1 Acidimicrobiales bacterium | reverse complement strand
GAGGTCGTTGTTGGCGCCGGTGGAGATGCGCCCGAACACCAGCTCCTCGGCGATCCGCCCGCCGAGGCGGACGACCAGCGAGTCCTCGATATAGGGCTGGGTGTAGATGTGGCGCTCCTCGATGGGCAGCTGCTGGGTGACACCCAGGGCCATGCCCGACGGCAGGATGGTGACCTTGTGCACGGGGTCGGCGTGCTCGAGGGCGTAGGCCAGCACGGCGTGGCCGCCCTCGTGGTAGGCGGTCGCCTCCTTCTCCTTGTCCGACAGGACGGTGGACTCGCGGCGCTGGCCCATCAGCACCCGGTCGCGGGCCGCCTCGAAGTCCTGCATGGCGATGGCCCCGGCGCCGCGCCGTACGGCGTGCAGAGCCGCTTCGTTGACCAGGTTGGCCAGGTCGGCGCCGCTCATTCCGGGGGTGCCTCGGGCCACGACGGTCAGGTCGACGTCGGGATCGACCCGCTTGTCCTTGCAGTGCACGGACAGGATGGGGAGCCGCTCCTCCAGGTCCGGGAGGGGCACCACTATCTGGCGGTCGAACCGGCCGGGCCGCAGCAGGGCCGGATCGAGGATGTCGGGCCGGTTGGTCGCGGCCATCATGACGACGCCCTCGGTCGTCTCGAAGCCGTCCATCTCGGCCAGCATCTGGTTGAGCGTCTGCTCCCGCTCGTCGTGGCCGCCGCCCAGGCCGGCGCCCCGCTTGCGGCCGATCGAGTCGATCTCGTCGATGAAGATGATGGCGGGGGCCTGCTTGCGGGCCGTCTGGAACAGGTCCCGGACCCGGCTGGCCCCCACGCCGACGAACATCTCCATGAAGTCGGAGCCGGTCACCGACAGGAAGGGCACGCCTGCTTCCCCGGCCACGGCCCGGGCCAGGAGCGTCTTGCCCGTCCCGGGCGGCCCGACGAGCAGGACGCCCTTGGGGATCTTGGCCCCGATCTCCTTGAACCGGTTGGCCGACCGCAGGAAGTCGACCACCTCGCGGATCTCGAGCTTGACCCCCTCGTAGCCGGCCACGTCGGCGAACGTGGTGCGGGGCCGCTCCGTCGTGTACACCTTGGCCTTGGACCGGCCGATCGACATGATCCCGCTCATCTGGCCCTGGGCCCGTCGGGTCACGATCACGAGCAGGCCGATGATCAGAGCGCCGTAGATGATCCACGGCAGCCACGTCGACCACGCGCTGGTGGTCGTCGTCGTCAGCTTGAGGTTCTTGATGTGGCCGGCGTAGGACTGCACGAGCGCGGCGTTGTTGTCAAGAGGGGGGCCCTGCACCGAGTACTGCTGGCCGGCGCTGTTCGTGTAGGAGATGTGCCCGGTGTCCTGGTTGACCGTGGCCTGGGTGATCTTGTTGGCGTTGAGCGCGGCGGTGAACGAGCTGTAGTCCTGCTTGGGTGTCGAATTGGTCGCCTTCATCGACGAGAGGGCCAGGGCCAGGATCACCACGGTGGCGATCACCACCGCGATCCACCGCCAGTTGTTGCCCGCACTGGGGGTGTTGCCGGCGGGGCCGCCCGGGCCCCCACCCGGCCGCATGTCCCGCATGTCTCCCGGCTGCCTGCTCATGACTCACATCGTACGCCGGGGTACCCGATTCCGGCCTGACAGCACGGTAAGGTTTTCCTATGAACCGCCGGTCTCTGTGCGCCCGGCCCGGCTGCCCGGGGCAGACCGAGGCCTGGCTGACCTACGACTACGCCGGGCAGCGGGTGTGGCTCGACGACGGGCCGTCGGAGATCGGTGACCAGTGGGGATTGTGCGGCGGGCACGCGGCCCGGCTGCGGGCCCCGCAGGGGTGGACGCAGGTCGACCGCCGCCTCGGCCGGCCGGGGCGCTACGAGCCGCCGGCGGCGCTGGTTTCCTGAGCGCTCCCCTCGGGCCCCCTGCGGGGCGGCGCAGCCCGGCGCGCCAAGGGGTCGCCTATGCCGTGTTCGGCTTCGCCGCCGGATTGCTCCTGTCGGCGGTCACCGCGTCGATCGCCATCGCCACCACCCACTACCGTGACACGGCCGGGACCCCGGTCCCGGTGGCGGTCACCGTCGCCGACCTGATCGGCCTCTGGATCGGCCTCGTGGGGGCGGCCGTCCTCTGGAGCCGGCGGTACGGCAGCGGCCGTCTGGGAGCGGACTACGGCTACCGGATCGGAGCCTGGTGGGATGTCGTCCTGGGCGCCGCGGTGGGGGCGGCGTGCCAGTGGGGCCTGGTCCCCCTGCTGTACCTGCCGTTCGAGCGGGCCGACCACAAGCTGGCCCACCAGCTCGGCCAGCAGACCCAGAAGGAGGTGGGGGCGGCCCACACGTCGCTGTCGGTCGTGGTCGTGCTGTTGTTCCTGGCCATCGCCGCCCCGCTCGTCGAAGAGCTCTTCTTCCGGGGCCTCCTCCTGCGCTCCCTCGCCGGCTGGCTCCACCCGGGGGCGGCGGTGCTGGTCAGTGGGCTGCTCTTCGGCCTGGCCCACTTCGAGAAGCTCCAGTTCGCCGGCCTGGCCCTGTTCGGTGTGGTGCTGGGGGTCATGGCGTGGGGGTTCGGCCGCCTGGGGCCGAGCATCGCCGCCCACATGACCTTCAACACCATCGCCGTAGTGGGCTCGGTGCACATCC
>DATGAX010000488.1:0-3006 GCA_035312965.1 Acidimicrobiales bacterium | reverse complement strand
CCAGCTGGGTGTGCTCGGGGACGTGGCTCTGGAGGAACAGGGTGCAGCTGCCGGGGTCCAGCCCGGCGGCCAGGAGCAGCGTGGCCATGGCGATCGACGCCTGCCGCCGCTGCGCCGGGTCGCCGGCGACGGTCAATCCGTGCAGGTCGACCACACAGTAGAAGCAGTCCCCGTCGCGCTGGTCGGCCACCCACCACCTCACCGCGCCGAGCAGGTTGCCGAGATGGGGCTCCCCGGTGGGCTGGATACCCGAAAGGACGCGGTACGGGGGCACGCATCTCATCGTAGATGTCGGGGATCCGCCGGCCCCTCGTTTACAATCGGCCGGTGCCCTACACGGTGAGTACGCCCGTATTCGAGGGGCCCTTTGACCTCCTGCTCCACCTCATCACCCGCCAGCAGGTCGACCTGTGGGAGGTGTCGCTCTCCGCCATCGTCGACGGGTACGTGGCCACCCTGGCCGAGATGCAGACCGCCCTGGACCTCGAGGTGGCCACCGAGTTCCTGCTCATCGCCGCCGTCCTGCTCGAGCTGAAGGCCCGCCGCCTCCTGCCCGGGCGGGAGGACGTCGAGCTGGAGGAGGAGCTGGCCCTCTGGGAGGAGCGGGACCTGCTTCTGGCCCGGCTGCTCGAGTGCAAGACGTTCAAGGACGCCGCCGCCACCCTCCACCGCACCATGGAGTCGGCGGGCCGGTCGTGGCCGCGCACCGCCGGACTGGAGGAGAGGTTCGCATCGCTCGTGCCCGACGTCCTGGCCGGCGTCACGGCGGCCCAGCTGGGCGACGTGATGAACGCCCTCCTCGTGCCCAAGCCACAGGCCCGGCTCCTGCTCGACCACGTCGCCCCGGTGCGGGCCAGCGTGGGCGACGCGGTGGTGGAGCTCGTCGACGAGCTGCCCCGGGCCGGGCGCATCACCTTCGCCCGGCTCACCTCGGGGCTGGTGGAGCGGCTCGAGGTGATCGTGCGCTTCCTGGCCCTGCTCGAGTTGTACAAGCAGGGCGCCGTGGACCTGCAGCAGGCGGTCACCTTCGGCCGGCTCGAGGTGGTGTGGCTCGGCCTGCCCGACGACCCGGGCGGCACCGAGGAGTACGACGGCTGATGGCGACCGAGGAGGAACGAGCCATCGAGGCCATCGTGATGGTCTCGGACCGCCCTGTCGAACCGCACCTGCTGGCCCAGCTGCTGGAGGTCACGCCGGCCCGGGTGGAGGACATCTGCGCCCTCCTGGCCGAGTCGTATGCCGCCGAGGACCGGGGCTTCCAGCTGGTGCGCGTCGCCGGCGGCTACCGGTTCCAGAGCCATCCCGACCAGGCGCCCTATGTCGAGAAGTTCGTGCTCGAAGGGCAGTCGGCCCGCTTGTCGGCCGCCGCCCTCGAGACGCTGGCCATCGTCGCCTACAAGCAGCCCGTCTCCCGGGCCCAGGTGGCGGCCATCCGCGGCGTCAACGCCGATGCCGTGATCCGCACCCTGCAGACCCGTGGCTTCATCGCCGAGGTCGGGCGCGATCCCGGTCCGGGCCAGGCCACGCTGTACGGCACCACGCCACTGCTGTTGGAGAAGCTGGGACTGGACCGGATCGAGCAGCTGCCGCCGTTGGCCCAGTTCGTGCCCGGGCCGGAGATCATGGACGCCCTCGAACGAAGCCTCCGGGCCGACCCCGCTCCGGCCCCCGCCCCGATCGAGCTGCGCCAGGAGCCCGGCCGGGCCGGTGGACCGTACCAGGACGACCCGGATCTCGGGGACTGATCCGCCGGGCGTCGCCCCGGCCACCGGAGAGCGGCTGCAGAAGGTCCTCGCCGCGGCGGGCATCGGCAGCCGCCGGGCGTGCGAGGAGCTCATCGCGGCGGGGCGGGTGTCGGTCAACGGCGCGGTGGCGGAGCTGGGCCGGCGCGTCGACCCGGCCGCCGACCGCGTCACGGTCGACGGCGTACCCGTCGCCACCCGGCCCGGTCTCGTCTACTACCTCCTCAACAAGCCGGCCGGTGTGGTGTCGACCGCCTCCGATCCCGAGGGGCGGCCCACGGTGACCGGCCTGGTCCCCGGCGAGCCGCGCGTGTTCCCCGTCGGGCGGCTGGACGCGGCGACCGAGGGGCTGCTGCTGCTGACCAACGACGGGGATCTGGCCCACCGTCTCACCCATCCCAGTTTCGGCGTGGAGAAGGAGTACCTCGCGACCGTGGCCGGCGCCCCGAAACCGGGGGCCATGAGGCGCCTGCGCGAGGGGGTGGACCTCGAGGACGGCCGTACCGCCCCGGCCAAGGTGTCGCAGGTGCAGCCCGAGGTGCTGCGCATCACCATCCACGAGGGCCGCAACCGCCAGGTGCGGCGCATGGCCGAGGCGGTGGGCCACCCGATCCGCCGGCTGGTGCGCACCCGCATCGGGCCGCTCCGCACCGGCAGGCTGCGCCCGGGCGACTGGCGCCTGTTGACCCAGGACGAGGTCCGGGCGCTCGAAAGGGCCGCCGCGACGCCATCCCCTAGGCTCGCCCGCCGTGCCCGGACCCGAGACGCCTGAGCCCGGCCCCGGTCCGCCGGCCCGGCGGGCCCAGATCGTCGGGACGGGCCTGATCGGCGGATCGATCGGCGCCGCCCTGCGCCGGCGGGGCTGGGTGGTCACCGGCGACGACGTCGTGGCGACCCGGGCGGAGCGGGCGGTGGAGCTGGGCGCGGCCGATCATGCGGGACGGGACACCGCCGCCCAGCTCGTCTTCGTCGCCACCCCGGCCGGTGCGGTGCCCGACGTGGTGGCCGCCGCGCTGGACCGCCATCCCGGCGCGGTCGTGACCGACGTGGCCGGCGTCAAGGGCCCCGTGGTGGCCCGGATCGCCGACCCCCGCTTCGTCGGCGGGCACCCGATGGCCGGCTCCGAGCAGGAGGGCGTGGACGGCTCGGATCCCGAGATGTTCGAAGGCGCCACCTGGGTGCTGACGCCGGAGGCCCACACCGATCCGTTGGCCTTCACGACGGTGCGGGCCGCGGTCAGCTCCCTCGGCGCCAACGTGGTCGA
>DATGAX010000487.1:0-3211 GCA_035312965.1 Acidimicrobiales bacterium | reverse complement strand
GGATGTCGGACCGCTGTCGGAGCACTTCCTCTGACCCGCGTCCCCGTCGCCGCCGTCGCCGCCTCCGCCGCTTTAGCCGTCTTCGCCGCTTTGGCCGTCACAGCCTGCTCCGGAGGGCTGCCCAAGAGCGTGGCCGCGGCTCCCACCCTCTCCGTCGTGACCGGCTTGTGGCCGCTCGCCCAGGCGGCGACCGAGATCGGCGGCGACAAGGTCGCGGTCGACGACGTGATACCACCCGGGACCGACCCCTTGGCCTTCGAGCCCGACGCCGCCGCATCCCGCATCGCCCGGGCGGCCGGTCTGGTCCTGACGGTCGGGGGCGGCTTCCAGCCGGGCTTCGAAAGGGCCGCCGCGGGCGCCCCCGCCGTGGTGGAGCTGCGCTCCCGCGTAGGCGGGGACGACCCGTACGTGTGGCTGGACCCGGTGACCATGAACCAGGCCGTCAAGGTCATCGCCGACGCCATGGCCCAGGCCAACCCCGGCGCCGGCCCGCTCTACGAGCGCAACGCGGCGGCCCTGCAGAGCGAGGTCCAGTCGACCGGCATCGACTTCTCCAGCACCCTGTCGACCTGCCCCGGAACCACGCTGGTGACGCCCGACGGGGCTTTCGCATCGATGGCTCGCGAGTACAACCTCACCGTCCGTGTGGCCGGGCCGGCACCCACCCCCGAGACCGTCGCCGCCCTGCGGGTCGAGCTCCAGTCGGGACGGGGGGCGGCCGTGTTCAGCCAGCCCTGGGTGGACGATCATGGGGTGGAGCAGGTCGCCGCCGTGGCCGGGGTGTCGGTCCACCCGGTGGACACCCTCGCATCCCCGCCGGCGCCGGGGACCCCGGCGTCGGAGGCCACCTACTTCGCCCAGATGGAGCACCTGCTCGGGGTGCTGAGCGGCGCCCTCGGCTGCCGCGCCGGCAACCAGTGATCCCATGACGCCGGCCGCGTTGGAGGGGGTCAGCTCGTGGGATGCCGTAGCGGCCGCCGGCTTCGTGGCCGGGCGGGAGGTGCAGACCGCCGGCCCGGCCGGCCAGGTCTTCGAATGGGCATCGGTGACCAAGCTGGTGACCGCCCTGGCGGTCTGGGTGGCGGTGGAGGAAGGGATCGCCGGCTACGACGATCCGGCCGGCCCGCCCGGGTCCACTCTCCGTCACCTCCTGGCTCACGCGTCGGGGCTGGCGCCCGATGCCGACGACGTGCTCGCCCCGCCCGGGCGGCGCCGCATCTACTCCAACCGAGGCGTCGAGCTGGCCGCGCAGCACGTCGCGGCGGCCGCCGCCATGCCGTTCGAGGACTACGCCCGGGAGGCTGTGCTCGAGCCGTTGGGCATGAAGGCGACCCGGCTGGTCCAGCCGGCCTGGGGCGCCGCCGGGCCGCTCGAGGACCTCCTCCGTCTGGCTTCCGAGCTGCAGGCCCCCACCTTGGTGGCGCCGGCCACGTTGGCCGCGTCGTCGTCGCCCGCCTTCCCCGGCCTGCCCGGTGTGCTGCCCGGCTTCGGCCCCCAGCCGGACAACTCGTGGGGCCTCGGCGTCGAGATACGCGACCACAAGCAGCCGCACTGGACGGGCCGGCTCAACTCCCCCCGCACCTTCGGCCACTTCGGCCGGTCCGGCTCCTTCCTCTGGGTCGACCCCGAAGCAGGCGTGGCGGCCGCCTCGCTGGCCGACCGCCCGTTCGGACCGTGGGCGGCTCAGGCCTGGCCGGAGCTGTCCGACGCCGTCCTCCGCTCCCAGGGCCCTTAGCCGGCGGCCCCCGCCATCTCAGGCCGCCATCTCAGGCCGCCCGGTCAGGACTCCTCGGCCAGCAGCTCCCGGAAGGCGCTCAAGGCCCGCGGACCCCACACCGTGGCGGGCCCGCCGTTGAGCACTATGGCCACCCCGATGGCCTCGGCGACCTCCTCCTCCGTGGCACCGTGGCGGGCCGCTCCCTTGGCATGGGCGGCGATGCAGCCGTCGCACTCCCTCGTCACGGCCACTGCGAGGGCGATCAGCTCCTTGTGCTTGGTGGAGAGGGCCCCTTCGGCCAGGGCGGCCCTCTGCATGGTCGCATACCCGCCGATCACGTCCGGTATGTGGTCGCGCAGGTCTCGGGCCGGCTGGCGCAGCTCGCCCAGCACCTCGTTCGGGTGGATCATGCCGCCATTGTGATCGGTGGACCGGTTCGATGTGCGGAACGGGCCATAACGGGCGCTATCGTCGCCCGCCATGGGGAAACGGCTCCGCAAGGACGACAAGATCGACCTGCTCGCCCGCCTCCCTCTCTTCGAGAACTGCACCCGCAGGGAGCTGGGCGAGATCGCGTCCATCATGGTCGAGTCCGAGCGGCCGTCGGGGGCCGTCCTCACCCGGGAGGGACAGGACGGCGGGCTCATGTTCGTGATCGTCGAGGGCACCGCCGATGTGCTGGCCGGCCCGGCGCGCGATCCCTCCGGCCGTAGGGTCATCGGGCGGCTGCAGGCCGGGGACGTCGTGGGCGAGCTGTCCCTGATCGACGGTCGGGCCCGCTCGGCCAGCGTGATCGCGACCAGCCCCGTGCACCTCCTGGAGATCGCGTCCGACGACTTCGAGAAGCTCGTCCACCGTTCGCCGAAGTTCGTCAAGGCCTTGCTGCGCTCGCTGTCGATCCGGGTGCGGGAGATCGAGTCCCTGGTCAGCAGCCTCTAGGGCCGGAGGTCGTCCTCGGGACCGTCGTCGGCCAGCAGGGCGGCCACGTCGGCGTCGCCGCGCGCCGCGTCCACCATCTCGTCCATGCCGATCGGTCCCACGTTGCTGCCGGCCAGGAACTGCTTCACCAGGGCGCGGTCGCTGGTGAACATGTCCTCGGCCGGGCCGAAGCGGACCAGGCTCGACCGGTAGAGCATGCCGATGTAGTCGGCGGTGCGCTTAACGGAGTCGATGTTGTGGGTGATGATGAAGAACGTGCAGCCCGTCTCGGCCTGGACCGACTTGACCAGCTCGTCGAGATATGCGACCCGCACCGGATCCAGACCCGAATCCGGTTCGTCGAAGAACACGATCTCGGGGTCGAGCACCAGGGCCCGGGCCAGGCCGGCCCGCTTGCGCATGCCCCCCGAGATCTCGCCCGGCAGCTTCTTGAGGTGGGCCACCATGCCGACCATCTCGGCCTTCTCGAGCACGATGGCCTTGATCTCGCGCTCGCTGCGTTTGGTGTGCTCGCGCAACGGGACGGCGATGTTGTCGAAGATGTCCATCGACCCG
>DATGAX010000486.1:0-5654 GCA_035312965.1 Acidimicrobiales bacterium | reverse complement strand
AGCTGAGGGCCCACATCCCCCGATCGGTGGGGGTGCTGGCGCCGACCGGCACCGACGGCCGGCAGTGGCTGGCCGACACGGCCGCCCAGCTGCACCACGCCGGCCTGCCCGTGATCGCCTACTCCGACGACCGGCTGGATCTGGAGGCGGGGATCGACGTCCACCGCCTGACCGATGGGGGCGCACCGATCGAAGCCGCCGCCTCCCTGCTGGATCTGGTCGGCGGCACCCCTCTCGTCCGCATGGACCGCATCGGGCGGGATCTCCCGGGGTTGCTCCTGGCCAAGGCCGAGTTCCTCAACCCGGGCGGCAGCGTCAAGGACCGGCCGGCCCTGGCCATGGTCGAAGCAGCCGAGCGGGAAGGTCTGCTCGGGCCGGGCGGGACGATCGTCGAGCCGACGTCGGGGAACACCGGCGTGGGCCTGGCCATAGTGGCGGCCCGGCGCGGCTACCGGTGCATCTTCACCATGCCGGACAAGATCGCCAAGGAGAAGGTCGCCCTCCTCCGGGCCTACGGCGCCGAGGTCGTGGTCTGTCCCACCGCCGTCGACCCCGAGCACCCGGACTCCTACTACTCGGTGGCCCGGCGGTTGACGGCGTCCACGCCGGGCGCGTTCCAACCCGACCAGTATTCCAATCCCAACAACCCCGAGGCCCATGTCCGCTCCACGGGGCCCGAGATCTGGAACCAGACCGCGGGCCGGATCACCCATCTGGTCGCCAGCATCGGCACCGGAGGGACCATCTCGGGCATCGGCCGGTACCTGAAGGCGCAGAACCCGGCGGTGCAGATCATCGGCGCCGACCCGGAGGGATCGGTCTACTCCGGAGGTTCCGGACGGCCGTACCTGGTGGAGGGGATCGGAGAGGACTTCTGGCCTGCCGCCTACGACCGGGAGATCGCCGATCGGATCGTCATGGTGTCCGACCGCGACAGCTTCCTGACGGCTCGGCGCATCACGCGCGAGGAGGGCATCCTGGTCGGCGGTTCCGCCGGCACCGCGGTGTGGGCCGCCCTCGCCGTCGGGCGGGAAGCCGGACCGGACTCGGTCATCGTGGTCATCATCCCCGACTCGGGCCGCGGATACCTGACGAAGCTGTACGACGACGGGTGGATGGCGGACCACGGCTTCGTGCGGGCCGGCGGCATCGGGGGTAGCACCGTCGGAGAGCTGCTGGCGGCCAAGAGCACCCGCCTGCCCCCGCTCGTGCACGTCCACCCGAACGAGACGGTGCGGTCGGCCATCTCCATCCTGCGCGAGTACGACGTCTCCCAGATGCCGGTCGTGAAGGCGGAGCCGCCGCTGTCACTGGCCGAAGTGGTGGGCACGGTTTCCGACCGCGACCTGCTGGCCCGCATCGTCTCCGACGCGGCGGCGCTGGACGAGCCGGTGGAAGCGGTGATGGGCCCTCCCCTGCCGATGGTCGGCAGCGGCGAGCCCGTGGACGAGGCGTCGGTCCGCCTGTCGGAGGCGGCCGCCGTACTGGTCCTCGACAGTGGCCACCCGACGGGGATCATCACCCGCAGCGACCTCCTGGACTTCCTGTCCGGTCCGGCCCGGTGAGCCCCGACCGGGGAGCGGCCAAGGGCTTCGAGACCAGGGCCATCCACGCCGGCCAGCCCCCGGACCCGGTGACGGGCGCGGTGGTCCCGCCCGTGAGCTTCGCCACCACGTTCGCCCAGGATGCGGTGGGAGTGCACAAAGGGTTCGAGTACGCCCGGAGCGGCAACCCCACCAGGTCGGCCCTCGAGGAGTGCCTGGCCGACCTCGAAGGAGCGGAGAAGGGCCTGGCCTTCGCCAGCGGCCTGGCCGCCGAGGACGCCGTGTTCCGGTTGCTGCGGCCGGGGGATCACGTCGTGTTCCCGGCCGACGCCTATGGCGGCACGTTCCGGCTGATCGACAAGGTCTGGGGACCGGTGGGCATCGACCACACCCCCGCCGACCTCTCCGGCCCGGGATGGGAAGCGGTGTTGGACGGGGCCTGGCGGAGCACCACCCGGCTGGTCTGGATCGAGACCCCCTCCAACCCTCTCCTGTCGATCGTGGACATCGCCGCCGTCGCCGCCGCCGCCCACGCCCGGGGCGCCCTCGTCGTCGTCGACAACACCTTCGCCACTCCGTACCTCCAGCAGCCGATCGCCCGCGGCGCCGACATAGTGGTGCACTCGGCGACCAAGTACCTCGGCGGCCACAGCGACGTGGTGGGAGGCTTTCTCGCCGTCAGGGATCCGGAGGTCGCCGAGCGGCTGGCCTTCTTCCAGAACGCGGCCGGTGGGGTGCCGGGCCCGATGGACTGCTACCTCGTCCTGCGCGGCCTCAAGACCCTCGCCGTACGGATGGACCGCCATTGCGCCAACGCGGCGGCCATCGCCCGTTGGCTGCAGGGCCAGGAGGCCGTTTCCGAGGTCCGCTACCCCGGCCTTGAGGGGCACCCGGGCCATGCCACCGCCGCGCTGCAGATGAGCGGCTTCGGCGGCATGGTGTCCTTCGTGCTCAGAGCGGGAGAGGCGGCCGCACTGGCGGTGGCCCGATCGACGGAGCTCTTCACCCTGGCCGAGTCGCTCGGCGCGGTGGAATCGCTGATCGAGCACCCGCACCGCATGACCCACGCCTCGGTGGCCGGGTCGTCCCTGGAAGTGCATCCCGGGCTGTTGCGCCTGTCGGTCGGGATCGAGTCGCTCGACGACCTGATCGACGACCTGGACCGGGCTCTACAGCACTCGTAGCCGGATCGTCTCGTCCATGTGGGCCAGCCGGCCGATCATTTCGTCGGTGTAGTCGCTGGCGATGTCCGTGATGACGTAGCCGATGTCGCGCCGCGTGCCGAGCGCCTGGCCCTCGATGTTGATCCGGTGGTCGGCGAAGATGGCGTTGATGGCGGCGAGGACGCCTGGCGTGTTGCGGTGGATGTGGACCAGTCCGTGGGCACCGGCCCGGACGGGGAGGTCGACGTTGGGCATGTTGACCGACAGGGCGGTGCTCCCGGAGCGGATGTAGTCGGCCAGCTTCTTGGCCACGAACTGGCCGATGTCCTCCTGGGCCTCCTCGGTGCTGCCGCCGATGTGCGGAGTGAGGATGACGTTGGGCAGCCCCTGCAGGCGGGAGGTGAACGACCGGTCGTCACCGGCCGGCTCCTCGAAGAAGACGTCCACCGCGGCCCCGGCGATGTGCCCCGCCTCGATGTGGGCGCGGAGGGCGCCGTGGTCGACGACGAACCCCCGGCTCAGATTGAGGAACAGCGAACCGGGCCGCATGGCGGCGAACTCCGATTCGCCGAAGAGCCCCCGGTTGTCGGGGCGGCCGTCGACGTGCAGTGTGATCACGTCGCCCCAGGCCAGCAGGGCCTCCAGGCTGTCGAAGCGCCGGGCGTTCCCGAGGGCGAGGCGGTCGGCGGTGTCGAAGAAGCCCACCGCCATGCCGATGCTCTCGGCCAGGACGGAGAGTTGGGAGCCGATGTTCCCATAGCCGACGATCCCCAACCGGCGCCCCCTCACCTCGTGGGCCCCGGCCGCCGACTTCGACCAGACGCCGGTGTGCATCTCGGCGTTCTTGTCCGTCAGCCGGCGGGTGAGGGCGATGATCTCGGCGATCACCAGTTCCACGACGGAGCGGGTGTTGGAGAAGGGAGCATTGAACACGGTCACACCGCTGCGGGAGGCGGCGGCCAGGTCGATCTGGTTGGTCCCGATGCAGAAGGCGCCGACCGCCACGAGCCGGGCGCTCTTCTCCAGGACGGCCTCGGTCAGCTGGGTCCGGGACCGGATGCCGAGGACGTCGACGTCCTCCAGCCGTTCGGCCAGGTCACGCTCGTCGAGCGCGCCTTTGAGCGTCTCGACCTCGAAGCCGGCCGCGGTCAGGAGCTCGGCCGCACCGGCATGGATGTTCTCCAGCAGCAGGGCCCGGCGGCGGGGGGGTCGCTCGTCGGTGTTCACGCGCTCCGATGTTACCGGTGCGGCACGGCGCCGATCGGGCAGGAACCGGACCGCGTCTCGGCCATCCTGCTACGTTGCGCACCAGCGAGTGTGAGGGGAGCGACCATGTATCAGAGCCGGCTAGGTACTCGAATGGCATCCGTGCTGGCCGCCGGAGCCCTCGGGGCGATGGCGCTGGCCGGCTGCAGCAACAGCGGAGGCAGCAGCCACGGCGGAGGCAGCCAGAACATCACTTCCACGATGACGCCCGAGCAGGCGGTGGCGGCCGCGTTCAAGAACCTGGGGAGCCAGTCCAACCTCGAAATGTCGGTCTCCCTCGGGGTGACGGCGTCCCAGGCCCAGCAGCTGAGCGGCCAGAACGGCGGCACCCCGATGACGCCGGCCGAGGCCCAGGCCCTGAGCACCGGCAGCATCTTCGTCACCGAGGCCACCGGCCACGGTGAGGCCATCGACAGCGCGCAGGCCCTCACCGACCCCCAGAAGTCGGTCGCCTTCGGCGTCACGATCGGCAGCGACACGCCCTTCGAGATCCGCTACGTGGACCAGAACCTCTACATCCGGGTGCAGATCAGCAAGCTCCTGTCGGATCTGGGCCAGGACCCCTCCAAGGCGTCGAAGTTCACGTCGCAGGCGGGCGCCATCAACACATACGTCCCCGGCATCAACTCGCTCCTGGCCGGCGACTGGGTGGAGATCAGCCACTCCAGCCTGGAGTCGCTCGGGTCGACCCTGAAGCAGTCTCTCGGGTCGACGAGCAGCAGCACCGCCGCCACGCCGAGCACCGCACAGTTCGCCAGGCTGGCCAGCCAGTTGCTCGCCGCGCTCAAGTCCAACTCCACGTTCACGAGCGCCGGCAGCAGCGGCGGCCGCAGCCAGTACAACGCCACCCTCAACGTGTCGGGGTTCGTCAACGCCGCCCTGCCGATCCTGCAGAGCTACTACTCCAGCATTCCGTTCGCCGGGAGCAAGATCAGCAGCTCCCTGAGCCAGGCCCAGAGTCGGATCCCGGCCAACATGTCGGCCGTGGTCAACGTCTTCGTCACGGACAACAAGGTGAGCGAGGCCGACCTCGACGTCAACCAGTTCAAGCACCAGCTGAGCTCGCCGGTGCCGGTCAAGCTGGCCTTCTCGCAGACCGGAGCGCCTCAGGCCCCCTCGGGCGCCACCAACCTGGACCTGTCGAAGCTGCCGTCCCTGTTGGGGGGTCTTCTGGGCGGCAGCTCGAGCAGCTCGAGCAGCTCGAGCAGCTCCAGCGGCTGACCGGCCCGGCCGGATCGCCGCGTCGGCCCGCGTCAGGTCGTGTAGTCGGCGTTGATCCTGACGTAGCCGTCGGTCAGGTCGCAGCCGTAGACCGTCGCCTCGGCATCTCCGGTCGCCAGCCAGACGTCGATCTCCACGTGGTCGGCGGACATCACCGCGGCCAGGGCATCGAGCCCCCCGCCCGAGGGTAAGGCGGGGTAGGCCTGGACCTCGCCGAAGCGGATCACCACCTGCTCCGGGTCGATGTCGGTCTCCTCGTGGCACTTGCCGATGGCCATGGCCACCCGGCCCCAATTCGGGTCGGCCCCGTGCACCGCTGTCTTGACCAGGGGTGAGTTGACGATGGCCTTCGCCACGCGGTGGGCCTGCCCGCCGTCCCGGGCACCCCGTACGGAGACCGTCAGCAGCTTCGTCGCCCCCTCCCCGTCCCGGGCCAGTTGGAGCGTCAGGTCCAGGCACA
>DATGAX010000485.1:0-2827 GCA_035312965.1 Acidimicrobiales bacterium | reverse complement strand
GACGATGAGCAGGACCTCCCTCGGGGCCGCCTCCCGTTCGGATCGGGTCCAGTCCGGGCGGGCCAGCGCAGCGGTCAGTTCTGTCACAGGACCCACGGTAACCCATTGCGTTCTATCACGCAACCCTCTAGTCTGGAAGGTGTGGAACGAAAGAGCTTCGCCGGGATGCACTGCTCGGTGGCCCAGTGCCTCGAGGTGATCGGGGAGTGGTGGTCGATGCTGATCATCCGCGACGCATTCCTGGGCGTGACCCGCTTCGACGACTTTCAGCAGCGCCTGGGGATCTCCCGCAACATCCTCAATCAACGGCTGGGCCGGCTGGTCGAGCACGGGGTGCTGGCCAAGGTGCCCTACCAGGAGCACCCTCCCCGCTTCGACTACCGGTTGACCGACAAGGGCCGGGACCTGTGGCCGGTCCTGACCACGATGCGCCAGTGGGGCGACCGCCACGCCGCCCCTCAGGGGCCGCCGCTGCAGGTGGTGCACAAGGGTTGCGGCCAGGTGGCCGACGCGGTGCTGGTGTGCTCCGCCTGCCGGGAGCCGCTGGGCGCCCGCGCCGTGCGCGCCGTGCCCGGTCCGGGGGCGGTCGAGCCGCTGATCGGGGCGTCATGAGCGGCGCCACCCCGCACCTCGAGCCGTCCCCGCTGGAGTCGTCCAGCTCGTTCGTTGCCGGCGCCGGCCTGGTCGTCGACGAGGCCGGCCCCGATCGGGTCACCGCCCACATCGAGCTGGGCGCCGAGCACCACACCCCATGGGGCATCGTGCACGGAGGTGTGTACTGCTCGGCGGTCGAGAGCGCGGCCAGCATCGGGGCCAGCACCGCGGTACGCGCGCGTGGTCAGATCGCGGTCGGGTTGACCAACACCACCCACTTCCTCCGTTCCCTGTCCTCGGGCCGGGTGGACGTCGTCGCTGTCGTGCTGTACCAGGGCCGCACTCATCAGCTGTGGCGGGCCGACATCACCGATTCGTCCGGCCGGCTCGTAGCCCACGGCGAGGTCCGCCTGCAGAACATCGACGCCGCCCCGCCCGCGGCCAGCCGGTAAGTTCGCGGCCGCTCAGCCGTCACTTCACCGGGGGGACCAATGGAATCGTTCGCAGGCAAGCGGGCCGTCGTCACGGGCGGCGGATCCGGCATGGGCCGGGAGCTGGTGGTGCAGCTGGCCGCCCAAGGGTGTGCCGTCGCCACGTGCGACATCAACCAGGCCGGCCTGGCCGAGACCGTGGCCCGGGCGGAAGCCGTCGCCGGGGCAGCCCGGCTGACCGCTCACCGCTGCGACGTCTCCGACGAGGCGCAGGTGCTGGCGTTCCGGGACGAGGTACAGGCGGCGCACGGGGGGGCCATCGAGCTGCTCTTCAACAACGCCGGCATCGGCGGCGGGGGCAGCTTCATCGCCGATCCCCGGGAGGACTGGGAGCGCACCTTCGGCGTCGACTGGTGGGGTGTGTACTACTGCGCCCGGGCCTTCATGCCCCTGCTCATCGCCGCGGACGAGGCCCGCATCGTCAACACCAGCAGCGTCAACGGCTTCTGGGCCTCCCTCGGTCCCGGAATCGCCCACACCGCCTACAGCACGGCCAAGTTCGCGGTCAAAGGCTTCTCGGAAGCGCTCATCGAGGATCTCCGGATCAACGCCCCGCACGTCAAGGTCTCGGTGGTCATGCCAGGACACATCGGCACCGACATCGTGGCCAACTCCCGCCGCTATCACGGAGGGGCCGAGCCCGACGAGCTCACCTCGGCTGACTTGGCCGCCACCCGGGAGCGGGTGGAGCGCATGGGCATGCCGGCCGGCGGGCTGTCCGATGAGGACCTGCGCGGCATCGTCAAGATGATGGAGGAGGGCTTCCGCACGGGCGCTCCGCTGGATGCCGCCGGTGCCGCCACCATCATCCTCGACGCGGTCAAGGCGGGGAAGTGGCGCATACTCGTCGGAGACGACGCCGTGCGCCTGGACGAGCAGGTCAGGGCCGATCCCGAAGCGGCTTACGACTATCAGGGCATCGGGTTGTCGATCGCCGCCTTCGACCCTCCACCCGCGGGCTGAGCGTCCGGGCTCAGATCACCGCCCGCCAAGGCCTCGCCATGTCGCGGGCGTGGCCCTGGGCCTCGACCAACAGGCGCTTGGCCGTGATGAGCAGCAACCACTCGCTGTCGGCCGCTCCCGAGCTCTGGCGGTCATGTCGGGCCAGCAGCTCCTCGATCTCGCTGATGGCGGACTGCACCGCCACCGTGTCCTCCCCGGCGATCTGCCAGAGATCCCGGGGGGCGTCCTTCGTGTAGGGCGAAGGCCGAGCCGCCATGTCCTGGGCCCGGCGGACGAGAGCCTCCACGGCCGGCGGTCGGACCGGCGGCCCGTGGTCCACTCCCGGCTTCGGGCCGACCAGGACGGCCGGGCCTCGCTCATCGGCGACGGCGGTGACGTCGACGATCGGCTCGTCACCGAAGACGTGGTGCCACGCGTCCGCTTCCGCCGGGCGCAGCTCGTTCCAGGCGTGGCTGGACCATCCGCACGAGCAGGCTGCCCGATGGGACCGGCCGCGTCTCTCGATCGTCACCCGGTGGGCCTGTCCTCGAGACACCCCGACCTCCTCGAGTCCGACTGCTGACGGAAAGAGTAACCCACCCCGCCCACCCGCCCGACCAGAGGTCAGGGCGCCGCCGCCTCCGCGATCGGAGGCTGACCGGCCACCGCGGCGGGCGCTTCGGCCTGCCCGGTCCGCAGGGGCGGTGGCCCGTCGAGCCGCTCCGGCACCACGCCGAGAGCGAGGCCGAGGGCGATCACCGCCAGCAGCACGGCCGCCCCCCCGGCGGTGACGGCCCGCA
>DATGAX010000484.1:0-8329 GCA_035312965.1 Acidimicrobiales bacterium | reverse complement strand
GGATCCGCCTGGTCGCTTCCACCCCGTCGACGCGGGGCATGCGCAGGTCCATCAACACCACGTCGGGGGTGAGATCGGCGACCAGCGACACCGCCTGCTCGCCGTCGGCCGCCGCACCCACCACCTCGATGCCGGGCATGGTCTCCAACAGCGTGACCAGACCCTCGCGAACGACGGTCTGGTCGTCAGCAACCACGACCCTCACTGCGGAACCGCCACCTCCACACTGAAGCCCATGGCGTCGGGCTCTGCCACTACCTGGCCACCCAGGAGCTCGATGCGCTCGCGCATGCCCTGCAGACCGAACCCGCCGCCTGTCGTGGCGAGCTCAGTCGTCGCCTCGGTGGTCGGCCCCCGACCGTTCGTGATGCGGAGGGTCGTCCGCTGGGCGTCGAAGTGGAGCTGGATCGAGACCGCCGCCCCTGGAGCGTGCTTACGGGCGTTGGTGATGGCTTCCTGGGCGGCCCGGTACAGCGCCAGGCCGGCGTCGGGTGCCAGCGGGCGCGGCGCCCCCGTCACCGTCAGCTCGGCGCCGTTGCGAGAAGACAGCGCCGCCAGTTGCTCGGCCAACGCGACCGGCTCGTCGCGCAGCGCGTGCACCGCCTGGCGCGTCTCCTCCAGTCCCTGCACGGCGAGCCGGCGCGCCTGCTGCACCAGCCTTCGGGCCTTTCCCGCATCGGTCCCGTTCTCCAACAGCGCGTCGGCCGCGTCGAGCTGGACCGACAGCGCGCCCAGGGAGTGGGCGAGAACATCGTGCACCTCCCGCCCTATGCGGTTGCGCTCGGCCAGCGCGGCGGCCCGATCCCGCTCAGAGTCGGCTCGGACCCGTTCCGCCAGGAGTTGCTGCGCCTGGTCGGCCCGCTCCACGTACTGGCGCCGGCTGGACCCCACCATCGCTCCGACGACCACCGCCAGCACCCCCTCGGCGACGAGAATGCCCGGTGCACCCGCCGCCGACGTGGCCACGGCCAAGCCGATGACGCCTACGGCTCCGACACCGAGCAGCGGAAGTCCCTCGAACACGATCCCGGCACCCAGCCCGGCGACACCCAGGAAGGTGATCGCCATCGGGGCCCAGGCGGCGAGGACCCCTCCGGAACCGGCGAGGAGAGCCAGGAAGGACCAGGTGACGAGCGCCCGAGCCCGGAACCGGCGACTTGACAACCAGCCCAACCATCCGACTCCGACGACACTCATGAGGGCCCACTTGGCCGGGTGGTCGCCCGCCACCCCCTTCGGCGGCGCCTGGTGCCCGGTCACCCAGAGCAGTCCGATCAGGGCCGCGACCCGCGCCAGGCTGACCAGGCGCTCCGTCCTCGTCGGCATCCTGCCTCGGAGTTCGGAAACCAGCCCCATGATCGCCATGATCCCACCCGCACCGGCAGCCCTGCGTCCTTGATGCTCAGATGGCGACCTGGGAATGGAGCAGGCCGCCCCGCTCGATGACCGCACCGGTACGGCGGGTCTTCAGGTACAGGACGCCGGTCCGGCTGACCACCTCGGTCAGGGCCATGAGCACGAACGCCGCTCCCCAGGCCGCCCCCGAGCTGATCTGGTGCAGGGCACTGAAGTGGGCCACCGCGGCTTGCCCGCCATGGCTCACCCACATGGCAAAGCCCATCCGGGCACCGATGCCCACCACCCACAGCGCAGCCGCCGCCACCCCGGCCTGGGCCCAGGCGCCGGGCCCCTCGCGCCGGACCGTGGTCATGACTCCGGCAGCCGCCCCGAGAGCGGCACCGATGGCGGCCAGCCCGACGATCAACACCAAGTCGTTGCCCTCAGTGGGGACGGAACGGAGGAACTGGCCGGCCACGAAGACTGTGGCGGCCAGCGGGAACAGCAGGCGGGCCCGGGTCACCTTGTGTCCCCGGATCTGGAGCACGACCAGAGCGATGAGTGCGACGTTCATCAGGTAATCGGTGGTTGCCATGTGCCCAGTGTCTGAATTCGGAGCCCGGCCGGCGTCAGCCCAGGGGTGGATTGCCGGGTGGATCCGGGCTCCACCCCCGCCATCGACGGGCCGCCCCCGAAGGCCGGTCCGGGCCGCGGAACGAAGAATTCATGCGGAGTTGACCGAAAACAGGCTTTAGGCCCTGTACGGCGCGTCCAATGCGCGTCACACTTCGTCGGTGGTGCCCCTACCGCAACGTGCGCATTCGCCCGCCGTCCCTGCGGCGCGCCCCGTCGTGCGCGAGGTGCGGCCCGGCTTTGCCCCGGACCACCTGCCCCAGCTCGAGGATCTGCCGCCCGTCGGGGGGCAGCGGGTGCTCGTCCGCTGCGACTTCAACGTCCCCATCCGCCGGGACCGGGTGATCGACGATCTTCGCATCCGGGCCGCCACCCCCACCCTCGAGTGGCTGGTGCGCCGCGGCGCCCACGTCACCGTCGCCACCCACCTCGGCCGGCCCGGGGGCCGCCGCGATCCCCGCTTCGAGCTGGGCCCCGTCCGCGACCGGCTGGCCGAGCTGGTCCCCCAGGTGGAGCTCATGGACAACCTGCGCTTCCACGCCGGCGAGGAGCACAACGACGCGTGCTTCGTCGAGCGCCTCATCGAAGGTCAGGACCTCTACGTCAACGACGCCTTCGCCACCGCCCACCGCGAGCACGCCTCGGTCGTCGGTCCCCCCGCCCACCTCCCCTCCGCCGCCGGGCGCCTGGTCAGCCGGGAGGTGGCCGTGCTCTCGGCCCTGCGGTCGAAGCCCCGCCGGCCTTTCGTGGCCGTGCTGGGCGGCGACGCCGACCCGGAGAAGCTGGCCGGGATCCGTCCCCTGATGGAGTTCGCCGACACGCTGGTGCTCGGAGGGGCGGTCGCCTTCTCGGTCATGGGCGGCGGACGGGCGGCCGCCCGACTCGACGAGTGGGACGATCTGATCCGATCGGGCCGGCTGATCCTGCCCCCCGACCTGGTCATCGGCCGGGTCGCCGACCCGGCCCAGACCGCCGTCTCGGCCGAGATCCCCGAGGGCTGGTCCGGTCTGGACATCGGCCACCGTTCCGTCTCGCGCTTCTCCACCATCATCGACGGGGCGGGCACCGTCTTCTGGGACGGGGCCATGAGCTCCGGCGGCTACGTGAGCGGGACCCGCGCCGTCGCCCAGGCGGTAGCGGAGGCGGCCGCCTTTACGGTGGCCAGCGGGGTGGACACGCTGGAGGCGCTGAGCCGGTTGCGGCTGTCGGCCTTCGTCGACCACCTCTCCACCGGCGCGGCGGCCAGCCTGTCCTTCCTGCGGGACGGCGACCTGCCCGGCCTGCGGGCCATCCGGCTCCCGGTCCGGGCCTGAACCGGACCGGTGGGGCGGGTACGGCTAGAATGACCCGCTCTTCGAGCGCGCGCCTCTAGCTCAATGGCAGAGCAACGGACTCTTAATCCGCAGGTTCTGGGTTCGAATCCCAGGGGGCGCACTCTCCGGTGCCGTCAGCGCACCAGCGGGAGGCCGACCAGGGCTCCCACCACCGCGACGCCCGTCATGAGCCAGGCCACGTAGTCCCCGACGTGGCCGGAGTGCAGTTGGCGGAGGACCCGCATGGGTGCGGACCCGACGCGGACCAGCGGGGCCAGGCGGTCGGCCAGGACGCTCGAGTACACCCCGGCCGCCGCGGTGACCAGGGCGACGGCCACTGACACGAAGCCCAGACCGAGGCCCAGCCCCGTCCAGTTCGGCTGGCGGACGGACGACACCGTGCCGGCGGTCAGGGTCATGGCGGCGTGGACGTAGGCCCCGGGCTGGGTGAAGTAGGCGGCGGCGTGGGAGAAGGCGCTACGGGACCCGCCGATCACGCCGGCGACGAGGGTTCCGGCGAGCAGGGCGACGATGGGGACGACCATGGTGGCGGGCGCCGACCGCAGCCGCGCTTCGGACTTCTCCTCCCCGGTCGATTCGAACGCCTGCGCCTCACCCTCGCGGGGGCGGGGGCCCAGACCGAGGTATATGCGGGCCGCCACCCGCAGCACGGCGCCCCCGGTGAGACCGGAGACGGCGACGAAGACGATCGAGAGGTACCAGTCGCCGCCCTTGATCGCCGCCTCCTCGGAGATGGCCTTGCCCAGGGCGGTCCCGAACGGGGGCAGGCCGGCCAGGGCCAGGGCGCCGAGCACCCACAGCCAGGGCATCAGGCGCTCGGAGCGCCCTCGGCCGTACAGCCCGTGCTCGTCGACCGAACCGAAACGGTTCAGAAGTAGCCCGGCCAGGAGGAACAGGGCCGCCTTGGCCCCGGCGTGGCCCGCCACGTACAGGAGGGCCCCGGCCGTGCCGTCCTCGGAAAGAAGGGCCAGGGCGCAGAGGAAGAGGCCGGCGTGGGCGATGGTCGAGAAGGCCAGCAGTCGCTTGATGTGCCTCTGGCCGACGCACATCACCGCGCCGACCAGGGCCGAGATCACGCCGAGCACGAGGAACGCCCGCCGGATGTCGGCGCCTGGGAGCACACCGGCGAAGACGATCCAGTAGACGCGCAAGGCGCCGTAGACGCCGAGCGGGACCATGATCCCGGAGAACAGGACGCACACCGGTGCCGGCGCCACGGCGTGGGCGTCGTCGAGCCAGTAGTGGAAGGGCGCAACCGCGCCCTTGACGAGAAAGCCGGTCAGGACCAGCACGAAGGCGGCCACCACCAAGGCGTCGACCGGCCGTCCCTCGAGCGACTGGTGCAGCTGGGGCATACCGAGGTTGCCGGTCCGGGCGTACAGGAGCCCGACGCCGGCCAGGGTGAGGTAGGCGCCCAGGCTGTTGATGATCCCGAAGTTGAGCGCGCCCTGAAGCGCGCTGGGATCCTCGACCTTCATCCCGGTCAGGGCATACGCCGACGCCCCCATGAGCTCGAAGAACACGAACATGTCGAACAGGTCGCCGGTGAGGGCGAAGCCCTGCATGCCGGCGAGGAACAGCAGCACGAGCGCGTGGTAGTGGGCTTCCACCGACTCGAAGTACTTCCAGCTGTAGAGCAGGGCCAGAGTGGCCAGGGCGGCGGAGAGGAGGGCCGCTCCTGCCCCCACCGGATCGGAGACCATGACGATGCCCACGCTGAAGCCGTGAGTGGGTCGCCACCCGCCCGACCACGTGACCACATGGCCGTCCGCCGTCCGGGCCAGGAGGCAGGCGGTCAGGACGGTGATGCCGGCCGCCACCGCGGTCGGGATGGCGTCCGTCAGCCATCTCGGCAGCCACCGGCCCACCGCGAGAAGGAGGGCGGCGCCGAGTATCGGGACCGCCACCGTGGTCGGGGGAAGCCAGGAGAACGCGGTGCCGCCCGGCACCCCTCAGCCTCTCAGGGCGCGCAGCTCGTCGGGATCCAAGGTGCCGTGCCGCTTGTGGATCTGGACGGCCATGGCCAACAGGAGCGCGGTGACGGTGGCCGATACCACCACATCGGTCAGCGTCATGGCCTGCACGACGGGGTCGGTGACCGATCGGGTGGGCGTGCTGGGCGGCGAGCCGTACACCGGCGGGGTGGCCTTGGTCTGAAAGCCGATCGACAGGAGGAGCACGTAGGTCCCGGACTGGGCGACGGACAGGCACACCACGGAGTGGATCAGGTCCCGGCTGCGGACGATGCCGAAGGAGCCGGCGAGGACGAGCCAGAAGGCGACCAGGTAGCCGTAGACGCTCACTTCTCGCCGTCCTCCCGGCGGCGCAGGACGATCGCCTGCTCCAGGAATTTGGCCAGGAGGACCATCACTCCGGACGCGACCTCGATGCCGACCGCGCCGTTGAGAAGGGCGACGGTGCCGGAGGAGAACAGCTGCCCGAATCCGGTGTAGGAGATCAGGTTGGCCAGGAACGCCCCGGAGACGAGAAGGCCCGCCACGCCCATGGCGGCGAAGGCGCCGGCCCCGACGGCTTCGCCCCATTCGAACGGCGTGGTGGGCCTCATCCGCTCGAGCGACCGGTACCGGCCCGCCACGTACATGAGATGGATGCCGGTGCCCACGACCACCCCGCCTTGGAACCCGCCGCCCGGGGTCAGGTGGCCGTGGGTGATCACGTCGAACCCCACCAGGACGGTCACCGGCAGGATGATGTAGCCCCCCAGCCGGGTGGCGTCGAGCACCCAACCGACGGATCGGTCGTCGTGCTCCTCCTCGTCCTCGGCCCGGCGCAGCAGGACGCTGACCCCCATCACGCTGGCCAGCAGGATGGTCTCCTCGCCGAGGGTGTCGAGGCCGCGCTGGTCGAAGTTGACGCTCGACACGAGGTTGGCGGTGTCGTGCGCCACGCCGGCCAGGAAGGCATGGTCCCGGTACGGGTGGTACGGCGATCCGAACGCCGGCAGCCGGACGACGGCGAGGACGGCGAAGACGGCCACCGCGCCGCCCGCGGCGGCGAACATGACGGTCCGGGCGGTGCGGCTCATCGTGACTGGCGGGTCTTGCGGACGGTGAGCATGACCATGAGCGGGACGATGGCGGTGCCCACCCCGATCTGGCTCAGCGCCACGTCCGGTGCCTGCAGGGCCATGAAGAGCACGGCCAGGCTCAGGCCGAAGGCGGCCAGGGCGACCGCCTGGCGGTCGGTCCGCACCGTCATCACGACGGCGGTGCCGGCCAGCCCCACGACGGTGAGGGCGACCACCAGGATGGCGCTCAATCCGGCGACTCCGACTCGGAGTGGACTTCGCGCTGCAGGACGGCCCGCCCGACGGCGGCGGTGAGGATCGGTCCGCAGAGGAAGAGGAGGGCGGTGGGGAGCAGGATCGAGGCGGTCGTCAGGTTGGCCCCGCTGTCGACTGACAGGCCGACTGCCAACAGCGGGCCGCCGAGCGACGTCAGCGGGGTGACGTAGTGCAGCCGGGCGAAGGTGGTCGGCGCGGCCACCGCGGCGAGGGCGGAGGCGATCATGATCGCGGTGCCGGTTGCTGCGAGCGCGACCCCCGCGGCGTGCACGAGGGCTCAGTCCCCTTCGTCTTCTTCGCGGACCAGGAGGCGGGTGAAGACCAGGGTCCCGGCGAACGACAGGGGCACCAGCACGAGTGGGAGGATGAGGTCGTAGGACTGGCCCGGCCCGACGACGCTGAACAGGATCAGCACGAAGGTGATCACCGCGGTCAGGAGGTTGAGCCCGACCAGGCGGTCCAGCGGGTCACCCTTCGACGTGATCACGAGTGCGGGCACCATCCCGCCCAGGAGCAGGGCCAGCAGGCATATCTCGTAGGCGCTCACCGGACGGCGGCCTGATCCTGGCGGATTCCGGTCCAGGCCAGGCGGTGGACCGTCAGCTCGCCCCGATCCGGGTCGCTGTCGACCACGAACGTGCCCGGGGTGACCGATACCAGGAAGGTGGCCACGGCTCGCCTTCCCCCGGCCCGCGCCGTCTTGCCCCGGCCCTCGCTGAGGGGTACCTCTTCCAGGTCCCCCTTCCTCCGCCCGCCGGGCATCGCGGCCATGAGCACCTGGGCGGTGTCGCTGACCACGGCGGCGGGGAACAGGGCCATGGCCCGGAACCAGCGGGGCCGGATGGACCAGGCGTTGCCGCCCAAGCGACGGGCGACGACCGCGATCACCCCGCACGGCAACGACACCGCCGTGGCCAGGAGCAGCTCCTGGAGAGGTACGGCGGACAGCGACACGAGCCACACTCCGAGGCACAGCCCCCACCACACGGTCACCTCGATGACCAGGCTCAGAGGGCGGGGCACTTCGAACGGCCCGTGGCCCGGCCGGATGACGCGGCAGTCACCCCGTCGTCTTACCCTCCGTCACCGCCGTGACACCCGGGGCGGCGCGCCGGCCCTCCTAGCCGCCGCTGTCGGACCCGCCGGCCACCTCGTAGGACCACAGCTCGGACGAGACCGAGACCGGACCCCCGTGCGGTGACGGGCGGTCCGCTCCGGCGTGACCATGGGCGAAGGCGGGCGAGGACACCCACGCTCGGAACGACTCGTCGTCGCGCCATCTGGTCACCACGAGCCACTGGTCGCGGTCGTCCGTCGGCTTCAACAGTTCGAAGCCCTCGAAGCCCTCCTGACCGTCCACGGCTCCGGCCCGGGCCGCGAACCGCCGGGCCAGCTCGTCCCCGCTCTCCCGGGGCACGGTGATGGCGTTGATCTTGATGACGGTCACCTTCGCAGCCTACGTGCCGGTTCGGACGGCACGGTGATCCGCCGGCGGTCCCGGCGGCGAAGGCGTGGTAGGCAGATCGCCCGAACCCAGCAAGGGAGGAGAAGGCCTGTGGCCATCGCTGCGTACTTCCATCCGAAGGGCATGACCCTCGACCAGTTCTTCGAGATCCACCGCCGCCTCGAAGCGGCCGGGGTGGGCCTGCGCGAGCAGGAGGGGCGGCTCCATCACTCGTGCTTCGGGGAGGACGGCGATCTCATGGTGTACGACGTCTGG
>DATGAX010000483.1:0-5183 GCA_035312965.1 Acidimicrobiales bacterium | reverse complement strand
ACGCCGACGCCGCCATGTTCGCGGCCAAAGAGCAGGGCCGGGCCCGCCATGTCTGGTTCGACGACCGGTTGCGGGAACGGGCCGTCAAACGGGTCTCCCTGGAATCGCAGATCCGGCGGGGCATCGAGCGCGACGAGTTCGTCATGTACTACCAGCCGATCGCCGACCTGAGGACCGGCACATGGTCGGGGGCGGAGAGCCTGGCCCGGTGGTGCCATCCCAGCGACGGGGTCGTCGGCCCGGACGTGTTCATCCCGTTGGCCGAGGAGACGGGGCTGATCCTCCCGCTCGGGGACGCCTTCTTCGAACGCACGGTGACGGAGGTGCCCGAGGTCACCCAGGCGGATCTGCCGGTGGCCGTCAACATCTCCCCGGTGCAGCTGTCGGACCCGGGGATCGCGTCGAGGATGCGCACCGTCCTCGCCGAACACGGTGTGCCGGCTTCCCAGCTGGTCCTCGAGCTCACCGAGTCGTCGCTGATAGAAGGGCTCGAGACGGCCCGGCCGGTGCTCGAGGAGCTGGCCGACGCCGGCTTCCGGCTGATCATCGACGACTTCGGCACCGGGTACTCCTCGATCGCCCGCCTCACCGAGCTGCCGGTGGTCGGGATCAAGATCGACCGGTCGTTCACCGTCCGCCTCGGCACCGATCCCGCCGTCGAGCAGGTCATCGCCGCCATCATCGACCTGGCCCATGCCCTCGGCCTGACCGTGGTCGGCGAAGGCGTGGAGACCACCTACGCGCTGGACCGGCTCCAGCAGCTCGGGTGCGACATGGTGCAGGGCTACCTGCTCGCCCGCCCCGTCCCTGTGGCCGATGCGGCCGAGATCCTGCGGGTTCCGCCCGCGTTCTAACCGGCCGGGGCGGTGGCCGCGTCGATCAACGCCCGGACGGAGTCGTACTGCGCCGGAGTCAGCTCACCCGCCTCGTGTATGGCGTCGAGCCGGGCCCGCACCGAGGACGCCTTCTCCGGCGTGAGCAACGACGACATGTCCGGGTCGACGCCCAGGCGGGTGGCCAGCTGCTGGAGCTTCATCAGCTGGGCCGCCTTCGGCGGGAGCATCCCCGGCGGCGGCATCCCCGCCCTGGGGGATCCTTCGGCTCCCGTCACCGGGGCGATGTTGAACACGAAGTCACCGCCGGGCGTCGGCGGGCTCGGTTCGTTCATGAACGCGGCCAGCACGTCCATCAAGGCGGCCTGTATGGCCTCCGTATCAGGAGCGCCGGCCGCCTGGACCGGCGGCGGCGCGGCCCGCTTCCGTCCGAACATGGGCCAACCATACGCGCGTCGACGCGAACCGGCGCCGACCCCCGCCGATCGGACATTGTGGGGGGATGCTGGCCCGGAAGTCCTTCTTCTCCTTCGTCGAGCTGCCCGACCCGTCCCGCCATCACGAATACAACGAGTACCACCAGCTCGACCACCGGCCCTCCAACCTGGCCCTGCCCGGGGTGGTCTGGGGTGACCGGTGGGTCCGAACCCCGGAGTGCGCGGCGGCCAGCACGGGAGCCGACGACCGGCTGATGGCCACCCACTACGTGGCCATGTACTGGTTCGCCGACCCGGTGGAGCGGTCCGTTCAGGAGTGGCAGGAGCTGGGCGAGCGGGCGTTCCAGTGGGGCCGCAAACCCGACACGGAGTGGTCGCGGCGCAAAGTGGGGTCCTTTGTCCCGCTGAAGGGCTACGTCACCGAACGGGTGCGCGTCTCGGAGGATGTGTTGCCGTTCCGGCCCGTCCGGGGCATGCACATCACCGTGTCCGAGATGGCCGAGCCCCACCGGGGCGCCACCGAGGAGGTGTACCGCTGGTACGACCGGGTGCGCATCCCCGAACTGCTCGGCTGCCGCGGCGTGGCCGGGGCGTGGACCTTCTACAGCGAATGGAGCACCTTCGGCGCCAAGGACGACCGGGACATCGTGGGCCGGCATCGGATCACGCTCCTCTACCTCGACGGCCGGCCCGACGACTTCCTCGCCGATCGGTCCGGCCTCCCCTCGGCGCCCGACCGCGCCGCCGTCGAGACCGTGCTGCTCGACAGCCCCCTCCTGGCCATCGAGCCCTGGAAGTGGGACTGGTTCGACGGCGGCTCCGGCACCGGCGGTTAGGCGTGGAGTACCGCACCGGCGACGGCCCGACGCTGCGCATCGGCATCTACACGCCGATCGTCATCCAGACGCCGGGCGGTCACGCCCGCTGGGAGGAGACGGCCGGAGTGGGCGAGCTCAGGCGCGTCGTCGAGGCGGCCGACCGGCTCGGCTTCCACCACCTCACCTGCAGCGAGCACCTCGTCGTTCCGGCGGAGGCGGCGAGCGAGCGGGGCCGGGTCTACTGGGATCCCCTGGCCACTCTCTCGTGGGTGGCGGCCTGCACGTCGCGCATCCGGCTGGCGACCAATGTCCTGGTGCTGGGCTACCACCATCCGGTGGAGCTCCTCAAGCGGTACGGGACCCTCGACCTCCTCAGCAACGGGCGGCTCGTTCTCGGGGTCGGGGTGGGGAGCCTGCGGGAGGAGTTCGACCTCCTCGGCGCGCCCTACGGAGACCGGGGCCGGCGCGCCGACGAGCAGCTCCGGGCCATCCGCTCCGGGTGGGGCCGCCCCACCGTCGAGTTCGCCGGCGAGTTCTTCACCTACGGCGGGGCGGGCGGCTTGGCGGTGGTGCCGCACGCGCCCCGGACCGAGGTGCCGATCTGGATCGGGGGCCGGTCCCGCCGGTCGCTGCAACGGGCAGTGGAGCTGGCCGACGGGTGGACGCCGTTCGCCCTGCGCAACTCCGCCGTGGCCGAGATGTTGTCGGGGGTCGACCTGCCCGCCGGCTTCGAAGTCGTCCTGCCCACGCCGCCGCTCGACCCGAGCGGGGGGGATGGGCCGGCCGCCTGCCGGCGGGTGCTCGGCGACCTGGCCGCGGCCGGCGCCACCGCGGTGCACGCCGCGCTGGTCCACCACTCGGCCGACCACTACCTCGAGCAGCTCGAAGCGCTGGCCGGCCTGGCCGCGTCAGGCTGACGCGGGGACCCGGCAGCTGTCCGAGAACCCCTGACTGTGCAGGCCGAGGCCGGCGTTGAAGCGGCTGCGGTAGTTCTCGAGGGCGACCCACGCCGCCAGCTCCACGATCTCCGGCTCGCTGAAGTGGTCGTGCAGGCGGCGCACCAGGTCGTCGCTGACGAGGACGGGTGTGATGCTGGCCGCTTCGGCGTACTCCAACACGACCCGTTCCTTGTCCGTGTACGCGGTGCTGTCACGCCACATCGGGACGTCCCGGACCTTCTCGGCCGCCATGCCCTGGTGCCGGGCCAGGTAGTAGCCGAAGTCGGTGCACCACGAACAACCGATCACCCCGGCGGACGCCTGAACCGCCAGCAGGGCCAGGTCGTGGTCGAGCTTCTTCCAACCCCGCTCGGCGGCCGTCTCGATCAGGCCGGCGGCGGTCAGCACCCCCGGGTGGTGGGACGCCGCCTGCAGTGGTTCTACGTCCCGGCCGAACTTGCGCCGGCCGTAGCGGGCCGCGTAGCGGGCGATCATGCCCTTCGGTTGCTCGATCAATGTCACGTTTGCCATGCCCTCTCGACGGCGGACGGGGCGGATTCGTGACAGGGGCCGCCGGTAGCCTGGCCGGGTGGACGCGCTAGCGCGGTGGACCGAGGTCGTCGGGCGACCCGAAGCCGAGGTGGCCCTGGACGAGGCGGCCCTGCTCATCAGCGCGGCCGGCCAGCCCGGGCTCGACGTCGCCGGCCAGCTGGCCCGGTTGGACGGCGTCGCCTCCCGGGTGGCCGACCCCACTGCCGACGCGGTGATCGACGTGGTGTTCGGCCAACTCGGCCTCCGCGGTGACCGCGAGACGTACGACGACCCGGCCAACTCGTTCCTCGACCGGGTCCTCGACCGGGGGGTCGGGATCCCGATCACCCTCTCGGTGTTACTGATCGAGGTCGGCCGGCGCCGCGGCGTCAGGCTGGAGGCGGTGGGCATGCCGGGACATTTCCTGGCCCGGGACCCGGCCCGGCCTTCCGAGCTCATCGACGCCTTCGATGGAGGCCGGCGCCTCGACCGGAGGGCCTGCGAGCGGTTGCTCCGGACCGTGTCCGGCCCGGGTGCCAGCTTGACGCCCGAGATGCTGGCGACCACCGGGACGCACGGCGTGCTGGCCCGGATGCTCGCCAACCTGGACCGCAGCTACGAGGCCCGGGGCGACCGCCGGGCACTGGGCTGGGTCAGCGACCTGCGGGCGGCCCTGCCCGGTACCACAGTGGGGGACCGGGTCCGGCTCGCCGCCCGGTTGGGCGCGCTGGGTCGCTTCCGGGAGGCCGCGGCGCTGCTCGAGGCGGCGGCCGGGAGCGTCCCCGAACGGGCGGCGGAGCGCCTGCGCCGCGAAGCCCTGGGGCTGCGGGCCCGGCTCAACTGAGCGGGCCCTCAGCGGTCCTTCTGCTCAGCGCCGCGCCGCGGGACACCAGGGGTTGGCGGGCACACCCTGGCACGGGTTGGGCATGGTGGCCAGCCCGGCGGGGAGGGGGTGCATGACGACCGCCGTCTGCCGGGGGTAGTTGGTGCCCGGCAGGCACACCGTCCCCCCGGTGATAGGGCCGATGGCGATGGACTGCGAGTCGCACGCCACCTCGTCGATGAAAGGGGCGTTGGCGTCGGGCGGCACCGTCTGACCGGTGCACGCCGGGTAGAGGGTCTGGGCCATCGGCGGGCTGGTGACGACGGCGCCGCCGCCCCGCTCGACGTTGCCGGCGAAGCAATCCGTCGGCCCCGGTTCGAGGTTGGCCGCCGCGATGTCCCCGTTGGTCGGGTTACCGAAGAAGCCGTTGTGGGAGAAGGTGTTCCCGATCACGGCGTCGCCGTACTCGTCGAAGAGGCAGGCCGCCGGAGTCGACGTGCCGCCCGTGCACGGGTCTCCGCTGTCGGGGTACGGCACCAGGATGGCGCCCCAAGCGCCGTTGTCGGCGAACACGTTGTCCATGACCGTGTCGTTGCGGGCGCCCGACAGGGACATGCCGGTGCCGACGGGGCCGGCGGCAGCCGAGCCGGCGGCGGGGACATCGGGGTTGTTGTTGTCGTGCACGTAGTTGTGCATGAAGACCCAGCACGAGTGGGTGTGGGTGATGGGGCTGGTCGCCCCGTCCGGGCACGTGCCGTCCTGCGGGGGCGGGTTGTCCCCGTTCTGGCTGTTGGTGTCGAAGC
>DATGAX010000482.1:0-3637 GCA_035312965.1 Acidimicrobiales bacterium | reverse complement strand
CTTCCTGAGCCAGGACACCTTCAGCAGTTGGATTCCGCTCAACGGGGTGCCCCGGGTGATGCTGCTGCAGCGCTTCGACCTCAACGACGACTACCGGCTCTACCTGCTCTGCCTCTTCTTCCTGGGCGTGGCCATCCTCATCACCAAGGGCCTGCGCAAGTCACGGGCCGGTCGGGTGCTGATCGCCACCAGCGACAACGAGCGGGCCGCCGCCTCGGTGTCGGTGCCGACGACAGCCGTCAAGCTGGCCGGCTTCGCCACCGCCGGAGTGCTGGCCGGCATCGCCGGCGCCCTGGACACCTACATCCTCAGCGCCCTGAACAGCCACAGCTTCCCGGCCGCCGACAGCATCACGGTATTCGGCTACTCGGTGATCGGCGGCCTGGGTTCGGTGACCGGAGTCCTGTCCGGCGTCCTGATCTTCAAGTACGTGGAGTCCATCACGGCCCTCGGGAGCTACCACCTGGTGATCAACGGCGTGGGCCTCCTGTGGGCCCTGCAGCTGGTGCCGGGGGGCTTCGGCCAGCTGATCTACGGCACCCGGGACGCCATCCTGCGCCGCGTTGCCGCCCGCCGCGGCATCCTCGTCCCCAGCCTGCTGGCCGACCGGCGCATCGCCGGGCGGGAGGAGGAGAAGCCCGACGATCTCCTGTCCACGATCGCCGCCGGCGGGGCCGACTCGATAGGCATCGCCGCGCCCGAGCCGGAGCCTGTAGGGGCCCGCCAATGAAGCCGCACCCTCTGGTCGCTCCGCCCGAGCCGGCGCCGCACGGCGAGCCGCTCCTGTCGTGCCGCGGCATCGACATGGCCTACGGCCCCGTCCAGATCCTCTTCGGGGTGGACTTCGACGTCTACCCGGGCGAGGTCGTGGCCCTGCTCGGCACCAACGGAGCGGGCAAGTCGACCCTGCTCAAGGGGGTGTGCGGGCTGGTGCGGCCCAAGGCCGGGACCGTCACGTTCAAGGGCGAGGACGTCACCAAGCTGGCCGCCGACCTCACCGCCAAGCGGGGCATCTCCCTCATGCCCGGCGGTAAGGGCGTCTTCCCCACCCTGACCGTGGCCGAGAACCTGCGCATGGCGGCCTGGCTCATCCGCGACGAACCCGACCGGATCAAGATGGCCCGGGAGGAGGTCCTGGACCTCTTCCCCGTGCTGGCCCAGCGCAGCTCCCAGATGGCCGGCAACCTGTCGGGCGGGGAGCAGCAGATGCTGGCGCTGGGCTCGGCCCTCATGACCCGGCCCGAGCTCCTGATGATCGACGAGCTGTCGCTCGGCCTGGCTCCCACCATCGTCGGCCAGCTCCTCGAAGTGGTGCGCAGCATCCACGAGATGGGCACCACGATCGTCATCGTGGAGCAGTCCATCAACGTGGCCCTCAACCTGGCCGAGCGGGCCGTCTTCATGGAGAAGGGCGAGGTCCGCTTCGAAGGCCCGGCCCGGGAGCTGCTGGACCGGCCGGACATCCTGCGCTCGGTGTTCATCGCCGGCGCCGCCGGAGGCGACGCCGAACCGGCACCCTCCTCGAACGGGACCGCCAAGCCCCGGCGGGGGCGGGCCAAGAAGGCGGCCGAGACCAACGGCGTGGCGGAGGACGCCAAGGTCGTCCTCGACTGCCGCGACGTTGTCAAGCGGTTCGGGGGCATCACCGCCGTCGACCACGTCGACCTGCAGGTGAAGGCGGGTGAGATCGTCGGCCTCATCGGCCACAACGGCGCCGGTAAGACGACGCTGATGGACTGCATCTCGGGATTCCTGCCCATCGACACCGGCCGGATCATCCTGCGCGGCGTCGACATCACCGACTGGGCGCCTCATCTGCGGGCGACGGGCGCCATGGGCCGCTCCTTCCAGGACGCCCTCCTCTTCCCGACCCTCACGGTGTACGAGACGATCGCGGTGGCGTGCGAGCGCCATCTCGCCAGCCGCGACATGTTCGCCGCCGCCCTCCAGCTGCCGGCGTCCTTCGAGTCCGAGCTGCAGATGGGCCGGGTGGTGGACGACCTGATCGAGCTGATGGGACTCGGTGCCTACCGGCAGAAGCTGACCGGGGAGCTGTCCACGGGCACCCGGCGCATCGTGGACCTGGCTTGCATCCTGGCCCAGGATCCGAAGGTGCTGCTCCTCGACGAGCCCTCGGGCGGCGTGGCCCAGCGCGAGACGGAGGCCCTCGGGCCGCTCCTCCGGCGGGTGCAGGAGCACACCGGCTGCTCCATCCTCATCATCGAGCACGACATGCCGCTGCTGGCCGGCCTGTGCCACCGGCTGGTCGCGCTGGAGCTCGGGGGCGTGATCGCCGAGGGCCCCTCGGCCGAGGTGCTCAACCACCCGGCGGTCATCGCCTCCTATCTGGGCACCGACGAGAAGGCCATCGCCCGGTCCGGCTCGCTGACCTGAAGCCGCCGGCGCTGTCCGATCGGGCACCCGGTCCGGCGACGCCGCCGCCCGGCGGTTAGGTTGCCACCATGACGATGACCGACGAGCGCGTCGCCTGCCGCTGGTGCCGGGCTCAGAGCCCGGTGACGGCCACTAGCTGCGACCGCTGCGGCGCCCCGCTGGACGTGCGCGACACCGTCACCGACTCCGGTTGGCGGGCGGCGCCCCGCCTGAGGGACCTGACGGAATTCCGGATCGGCGCCACGACCATCCAGATCGACGGCACCATCGTGCCGGTCGCCGACATCGACCTGGAAGCGGGCGAGGCGGTGTTCTTCGAGCACCACGCCATGCTCTGGAAGGACGACGAGACATCCATGTCGGTCATGGACGCGCCGGGCGGCATGAAGCGGATGCTGGGCAACCTGCCGTTCGTGCTGAGCGTGGCCACCGGGCCCGGCCGCCTGGCCTGCTCCCGGGATGCCCCCGGCGAGCTGGTGGTGCTGCCCATCGACCCCGGCCAGGAGTTCGACGTCCGGGAGCACGCCATGCTGCTGGCCACGTCGACCCTCACCTACAGCTTCGAGAAGCTGGCCGGCTTCAAGGCCACCCTGGCGGTCGGCAGCGGCATGTACCTGGAGCGCTACCTGGCCGGGGCCGCCCCCGGGCTGTTGCTGCTGCACGGCTACGGAAACGTGATGGACCGCACCCTGGGGCCCGACGAGACCATCGAGATCGAACCGGGCGGCTTCCTGTACAAGGAGTCCGGCGTCGGCTACGAGCTGGTGACCCACAAGCTGCAGCCGGAGGGGACGTCGTCGGCGTCCCAGACGGCCAAGGGGCTGGCCAGCCGGGGCCTGGCCGGGCTGAAGGCGGCCCGGGCGCTCAAGAAGGAGGGCCTCCAGGGGCTGCTGTCGGGCGACGTCCTGCAGCAGGCGTCGGGCATCTTCACCGGCCCGGGACTCACCCTCATGAAGATGAAGGGTCCGGGGCGGGTCGGCATCCAATCGATGTACCAGCACTTCGGGTCGGCGTGATGTCCGACGTCACGTCCTACACCTGCCCGTACTGCCGCAGCGTCTCTTCGGGGGCGGGGTCGACCTGCCCGGACTGCGGGGCCCCCCTCGACGTGGCCCGCCGCACCACCTCGGGGTGGACGGAGCTGCCCGCCATCCCGGACATGACCCGGGTGCAGATGGGCGGGGCCACCATGCAGGTGCTCGGCAAGCTCACGCCGGCCGCCGACGTGAAGCTGCCCGCCGGG
>DATGAX010000481.1:0-2246 GCA_035312965.1 Acidimicrobiales bacterium | reverse complement strand
ACTCGGCCGGCTCGTCCACCAGGATCAGCGCGTCGCCCGGCGGCGAGGTCTCAGCCATCGACCGCCACCTCGTCGCGCGTGCCGGCCAGGTCGGCCATCAGCTCCAGGGCCTCGAGCTGGTCGCAGCCCACGATCATCCCGGTGACGCCGGGCGGCACGAGGGCCGCCCAGCGCGCCCGGATGCGCCGCTCCGAGCCGAGCAGCGCACTTTGCTCGAGGTACTCGTCGGGTACCGCGGCGACGGCCTCCTCCCGCCGGCCGGCCCGCCACAGCTCCGTGATGCGCGCCGCCTCGGCCGGAAAGCCCCGCCGGGCCATGGCGTCGCGGTGGTAATTGTGCGTGTCGCTGCCCATGCCCCCCACATACATGGCGGTGAGGGGCCGGGCCTCGTCCAGGGCGCCCCGGACGTCGTCGGTGATCCGCACCGAGCAGCCGCCGAATATCTCGAAGCCGGATCCGCCCCCCGGTCGCTTGGCGAAGCCTCGCTCCAGGGGCCCGGAGTAGGCGGACACACCGTCGGGGCCGAGCCCCATGGGCAGCCATCCGTCGCCCAGCTCGGCGGCCACCTCGGTGTTGAGCGGGCCGCCGGCGGCCACCCAGATCGGGATGCGGCCGCTCGGGTGCAGGATCGACCGGAGCGCCTTGCCCTGGCCGATCGAGCCGGGGCCCCGGTAGGGCAGCGAGATCTCCTGCCCGTCGTGGGTGACCGGCGCCTGGCGGTCGAGCACCTTGCGGGTGATCTCGACGTAGTCGCGCAGGCGCGCCGTCGGGCGGCCCCAAGGCTGGCCGTACCAACCCTCGACGATCTGGGGGCCCGAAACGCCGATGCCCACGATGACCCGCCCGCCGCCGGCCAGCCCGTCGATGGTCATGGCCGTCATGGCCAGGGTGGCGGCCGGTCGGGCGGCCAGCTGGGCCACCGCGGTGCCCAGCTTGATCCGGGTGGTCAGGGCGGCCAGGTAGGCGAGCGGGGACAGCGCGTCCGTCCCGTACGCCTCGGCGCTCCACACGGAGTGGTACCCGAGCTCCTCGGCTCTTCGGACGGCGTCGACCGGCACGGCGAGCCGGGCCGAGCGGTACAGCTCGAGGCGGTAGGCCAGCTTCATGGGGCGAATCTAGGCCCTTGGGCCGAGCACCCCCCTAGGTCACGCCGTGCAGCGTAACGAGCGGGACCCTTCGAGGCGCACGACCTGGTTGCGGCCCGCCGTCTTGGCCTCGAACAGAGCACGATCGGCCTGGGCCACCAGAGCGGCGACCGGGGTATCCGCGGCCGGTTCCCACGCCGACACCCCCGCGCTCACAGTGACCACCGGCGGATCGGTCGGCCGGTTGCCGTGGGGGAGCGCCGTCTCCTGCACCGCCAGCCGGATGCGCTCGGCGGCCAGGCCGGTGGCCTCTACGTCGCCGTCCACGACGAGCAGGAACTCCTCACCGCCGTAGCGGTAGGCCGCCTCCCCGGTCCGGGCCGCGCCGTCGATGGCGCGGGCGACCTGGCGCAGCACCTCGTCGCCGGCCTGGTGGCCGTAGTGATCGTTGTAGAGCTTGAAATGGTCGACGTCGAACATGGCCACGCCGTACGGGCGTCCGGCACGGACCGATCGCTCGTGCACCCGGTCCAACTCCTGTTCCATGCGCCGCCGGTTGCCCAGGCTGGTCAACGGGTCCGTGAGCGACTGGCCGAGCAGTTCGAGGTTGGCCCGTTCGAGCTCGCTCTGGAAGTGGGCTACCTGGCGGTGCAGGGCGGTGACCCGTTCGGCGGCGATGAGCCGCGTCTGCAGGACGAGGGCCTCGACCGGCTTGACGAGGTAGTCGTCGGCCCCGGCGGTCATCCCCTCTACGACCTGATCCGGATAGTCGAGGGACGTGATGAGGACCACGTATACGTAGCCGCCGCTCCTCTCCTGCCGGGTCCGCCGGCACAGCTCGGGGCCCCGTACGCCCGGCATCATCCAGTCGCTCAGGAGGACGTCGACCTCCTGGCGGGCCAGGATCTCCCACGCTTCGGTGCCGTCCTCGGCCAGAACGCAGTCATGCCCCAGGCGGCTCACCATCGCCTTGAGGACGAGCCGGCTGGTGACCTCGTCGTCGGCGATCAGGACGCGCACGCCCGCTCCACCGGCGTGAAGGCGGCCAGCGCGTCGCAGGCCCGGCGCAGCTCTGATTCGAAGGCGTCGAGGCGCCCGACCGCGCCCGGCACATCGTCCTGGCGGGCGAAGGTCTCCATCTCGCCGCACACCGCGGCCAGA
>DATGAX010000480.1:0-9004 GCA_035312965.1 Acidimicrobiales bacterium | reverse complement strand
TCGAGAAGCTGTACGTGCGGGCCGGCATCCGGGCCCAGGTGCCGGCCGGGGCCCTGGTGCACGCCCTGCGCCACACCTTCGCCACCGCCGCCCTGGAGGCCGGCGCCGACGTGGTGGAGCTGCAGGAGCTGCTCGGCCACGCCAGCCTCGAGACGACCCGGCGGTACCTGTCGGCCACGGCCCAGGGGCTGCGCCAAGTGATCGCCGCCCATCCCAGCCAGGCTGCCCTGCGCCAGGTCAGCTCGGAGTAGACGCCTCCGCGGCGGCCACCGCGTCCCAGGTCGGCAGCAGCTTGCGGGCGGCCAGGCCCTCGTCCACCCGGCCCACCGGGGTGGTGCGGGGGGCGTGGGCCGACTCCCCCGGCGGGTCGGCGGCGATGGCGATCAGCGCGTCGGCCAGGGCGGCCAGCGTCTCGGGGCTCTCCGTCTCGGTCGGCTCGATCATCAGCGCCTCGTCCACGATCAGTGGGAAGTACACCGTGGGGGCGTGGAACCCCTCTTCGAGGAGGCGCTTGCCCACGTCGAGGGCGCGCAGCCCCTTCTCCTTCTTGAGGGTGGTGGTGCCGGCCACGAATTCGTGCATGTTGGGCCGGTCGTACGGGATGTCGTACGTGCCCCGCAGGCGGTGGCGCAGCCAGTTGGCGTTGAGCACCGCACCCTCGGCGACCCGGCGCAGTCCGTCACCGCCGTTGGCCAGGATGTACGACCAGGCCCGGGCCAGGGCCAGGGCGTTGCCGTGCCACGTGTGGACCCGGCCGATCGAGCGCTCCGGGGTGTCCCAGGCGAACGTCCCGTCGTCGAGGCGCACCGGGCGCGGACCGGGCAGGTAGGGCGCCAGGCGTTCGGAGACGGCCACCGGGCCGGCGCCCGGGCCGCCGCCTCCATGGGGCACGGCGAAGGTCTTGTGCAGGTTCATGTGCACGATGTCGAAGCCCATGTCGCCGGGGCGGGTGACGCCGAGGATGGCGTTGAGGTTGGCGCCGTCGTAGTAGAGAAGGCCCCCCACCTGGTGCACCGCGGCGGCGATCTCGGAGATGTCCTCCTCGAAGAGGCCGAGGGTGTTGGGGTTGGTCAGCATGATGCCGGCCACGTCCTCGTCCAAGCGGGACCGCAGGGCGTCCAGGTCGACCAGGCCGCGGGCGTCCGACGGGACGGTGACGGTCTGGTAGCCGCCCAGCGTCACCGACGCCGGGTTGGTGCCGTGGGCCGAGTCGGGGATGATGACCTTGGTCCGCTCCCTCCCCTGCGCCGCGTGCCAGGCCCGCATCAGCAGCAGACCGGTCAGCTCCCCCGCCGCCCCGGCCGGGGGCTGGAGGGTGGCGGCGTGCATGCCCGTGATGCGGCACAGCGTGTCCGAGAGGGACCACAGCAGCTCGAGCCAGCCCTGGGCGTGCTCGGCCGGGGTGGCCGGGTGCACCGTGGCCAGTCCGGGCAGCGCGGCGGCGTCGTCGCACAGCTTGGGGTTGTACTTCATGGTGCACGAGCCCAGCGGGTAGGCCCCGAGGTCCACCGAGTACTGGCGGTGCGTGAGACGGGTGACGTGGGCGACCAGGTCCCGCTCGGACACTTCGGCCAGGTCCACCGGCTCCGGGCGGAGGTGCCCGGCCGGCACGAGCTCCTCGGCCGTCCACTCCGGCACCCCGGTGGTGCGGAAGGAGAAGGCCTTGCGGCCGGGGCTCGAGAATTCGAACACCGTCGGTTCGTGTTCGCGCCCCATGATGGGGGCGCTGTTGGCACGGCCCCCCGGGGCGGCGGTCGGATCAGTCAACGGATCACCTTCTCCAGGCAGGAAACGTAAGAGTCGATCTCGGCCCTGGTGCGCCGCTCGGTCACCGCGACCAGCAGGTGCGGCCCGTGGTCGGTGACGATCCCGTCCTCGAGGCCGACCGGGACCCCGGCGAGGAAGCCTTCGTCGGCCATGCGCTCCACCACCGTCTCGGCCGGCACGGGCAGGCGCAGGGCGAACTCCCGTAGCGTGGGCGCGTCCGCCACCAGTGAGACGCCCGGTATGGCGGTGAGCGCGTCGCGGGCGTAGCGGGTGCCCCGGGCGCAGCGCAGGGCCATCTCCCGCAGACCCGCCGTGCCGAGCCAGGACAGCTGGATCATGCACGCCACCGCGATCAGGGTCTGGTTGGTGCAGACGTTGGAGGACGCCTTCTCCCGCCGGATGTCCTGCTCCCGGGCTCTGAGGGTGGTCACGTAGGCGGGCCGGCCGGCGGTGTCGACGGTACGGCCGACGAGGCGGCCCGGGAGGCGGCGGACCTGTTCCAGGCGGCAGGCGAACAGACCCAGGTACGGGCCGCCGAACGACAGGGGGGTGCCGAACGGCTGACCCTCCCCCACGACGACATCGGCGCCCAGCTCGCCGGGCGGGTGCAGGAGGCCGGATGACACCGGGTCGAACCCGGCGATGACCAGCGCCCCGTGGGCGTCGGCGACGGCTCGGGCCGCGGCCAGGTCCTCCAGCGCGCCCAGGTAGTTGGGGGTCGCCACCAACAGCGCGGCCGGCGGCTCGGCCTGACCGGCCGGGGCCGCCGCCCAGTCGGTCACCCCGTCGCGGAGGGGAACCTCGACCAGCCGGTGACCGGTGCCGGCGGCGAACGTGCGCAGCACGGCCCGCCAGTGGGGATGCACTCCCCCGCTGACCCAGACGGTGGGCCGCGACTTGGCCGCCGTGGCCAGGTTGACCCCTTCCACCGCGGCCGAGGCGCCGTCGTACAGGGAGGCGTTGGCGACCGCCAGCCCGCTCAACCGGGAGATCAGGGTCTGGTACTCGAACAGTGCCTGCAGGACGCCCTGGGCCACTTCGGGCTGATAGGGGGTGTAGGCGGTGACGAACTCGGACCGGAGTGTCAATCGCTTCGTGGCCGAAGGGACCTCGTGGTCGTAGGCTCCGGCCCCGGCGAAGCAGACCAGGTCGGAGCCCCACCGGTTGAGGCTTCCCAACCGATCCATCTCGGCCAGCACGTCCGGCTCCGAGAGGCCGTCGGCCATGTCGAGGCCGCCGGCCAGCCGGAGGGCGGCCGGTACGGCCGCGAACAGGTCGTCGAGGGACGACAGGCCGATGTCGGACAGCATCCGTTCGAGGTCGGCGTCTGTGTGCGGAACGAAATGGCCCACGGTCAGTCTTTCTTCTTGGCGACGAATGGCAGCTGGACGACGGTCGCCGGCACCGGCCGGCCCCTGAGCTCGATCTCCACCGCGGTGCCCGGCTCGGTGTCGGGGGGCAGGAAGGCCAGGGCGATGCCGTGACCGAGGACGGGCGAGAAGTTCCCGCTCGTCACCTCGCCGACCTTGTGACCGCCGTCCGTCACGGTGGCTCCGGCGCGCGGCGGCTGGCGGCCCTCGGTGGCCAGCCCGGCGAGCAGCCGGCGGACCCCGCTGCGGCGCTCCCGGTCCAGCGCGTCACGGCCACGGAAACCCTCGTCCTTGGTCCACGACACCACCCATCCCAGGCCGGCCTGCAACGGCGTGATGCCCGGCCCCAGCTCGTGGCCGTGCAGCGGAAGCGCCGCTTCGAGGCGGAGGGTGTCGCGCGCTCCGAGCCCGGCCGGGACGATGCCGGCCCCGAGCACCGCCTCCCAGAAGGCGGGGGCGGCGGGCGCCGGCACGGAGCACTCCACGCCGTCCTCGCCGGTGTAACCGGTGCCGGCCGCGGTGCACTCCGTGCCGTGCCAGGAGAAGGGGCGGACCCGGAAGCGTCCGACCTCGGCCGCTTCGGGCACCACCGAGGCGAGCAGCGAGCGGGCCGCCGGGCCCTGGATGGCGACGACGGCCCGTGACGCGGTGACGTCCACGCCTCCGATGGCGGCCCGCACCCGCGCCGTGTTGGAGGCGTTGGGCATCACGTCGAAGACGGTCTCCTCCGACCACCAGACGATGATGTCGTCGAGGACCGATCCGTCGGTGTCGTCCAGCAGGTGCGTGTACTGGGCCCGTCCGGGCTCGATCTTGCCCAGATCGTTGGTCAGCGTGCTCTGCAGCAAGGCGTAGGAGTCGGCCCCGGACACGCGGACCGTGCCGAGGTGGCTGACGTCGAAGGCGACCGCCCCGTTGCGGCACGCCAGATGCTCGGCGATCGTCCCCGCCGGGTACGAGAGGGGCATCTCCCAGCCGCCGAAGGGCACCATGCGGGCGCCGAGACTGCGGTGGGCGGCATCCAGGGGGCTGCGACGCAGGGACGGCTCCGGCGCGCTGTCACTCAAGGTGTCACCGCCGGGGTGCGCTCGGGTTGGCCATCGTTGCGCGGCGCGGGCTCGCTCACCCGGCCAGAGTAGATGCTGCGCCGCTCGTAGAGGTTTGCCGCCCGGGCCCCGAGGGCGGCGCTAGTTGGCTTCGGCGGCCGGAGGGCCGGCACTCCCCGAGGCATCGGCCGGGGCCGGCCCCGCCCCGGCCGCCGGCAGGCCGAGCCCGGTGATGGCGGCCTGCAGCTCGGAGACGAGGCCGCCGAGCGGGACGATGTTGAGCACCGTCTGGCCCCCCTTGAGGAGGTCGATGATCTCCTCGCCGGTGTGGGCCAGCACCGAACGCCGGTCGTCGATGACCAGGTTGGCCGAGGCCACGTCGTCGCCGCTCGAACGCAGGCAGTCGATGGCCCGCCGGGCCGCCTGCAGGGAGACGCCGGAATCCAGCAGCCGCTTGATCACCTTGAGCTGCAGGAGATCGGAGTAGGAGTAGACCCGCTGCGAACCGCTCCCCCGCGCCTGGCTGATCGACGGGTGCAGCAGCCCGGTCCGGGCCCAGTAGTCCAGCTGCCGGTAGGTGATGCCGACGACGGAGCACACCTGCGGCCCGCGGTAACCCAGGGCAGGACCGTCCGATTCGACCTCTCTGCGCACCGCGCCTCCCAAACCTTGTATGACAGCCGAGTAGTTACGCCAGTGTGCTGTACGCCGGGCCGCGATGCAAGAGGTTCCGGCGCCCAGGCCCCTCCCCGGGCGGAGTCGCTCTAGGCGCCGAAGTCCTCCGGCCGGATCCCCTCGATGAAATCGCGGAACTCCGAGACCAGCTCCTCCGCTTCGGCGGTGTCGTCCCCGTCCTCGTCGTCCTCGGGCAGGACCATCCCCTCGGCGTCGATGAGCTCCTCTTCGGCGTAGATCGGGCAGTCGATCCGGACGGCCAGGGCCACCGCGTCGGAGGGCCGGGCCGAGACGGAGTGACGGGTCGAACCGAGCAGGATGCGGATCTCGGCGTAGAAGGTCCGTTCGCGCAGCTCGGTGATGACTATGCACTCGACCCGGGCTCCCAGCTCCTGGATGACGTCGCGCATCAGGTCGTGGGTCATGGGACGGGGGGTTTCGACGCCCTGCTGGGCGAAAGCGATGGCCTGAGCCTCGGCCGGGCCGATGTAGATCGGCAGCGTGCGGCGGCTGCCGGTCGTCTCCTGCAACAAGAGGAGCGGGTTGTTGCTCGGAATCTCCACCCGGACGGCGCTCAGGTGCATCTCCACCATGGGCCAGACGTTACTCGTGGCGGATGGCGCTCCGGCGGCGTCGTCGGTCAGCGAATGTCCCGGACGGCCCGCTCCACGAGAGCGGCGCGCAGGGCGGCACCGGCCGACGAGAGCTCGGTCAGAGTCTCCAAGGCCTGGCGCCGGGCCTGCGGGTTGCGCTGGCGCAGCAAGGGCAGCACGACTTGCTGGAACAGGTCGGCTTCCCGGTCGGCGGCGTTGCGCCACATCCTCAGGTGCCGGGCCTCGACGCCGTGCCGGGCGAACTCGGCCGCCGCCTTGGTCACCGCCAGCGCTCCCTGGTCGAAGTACGAGGTTCCGGCGACGACGGCGTGGGCGCTGATCAGCCCGTACTGCTTGAGCTCCTGCACCATGGCGGCATCGGCGCCCGCCGCCGCGGCCAGCTCCTCCACGCTGTAGGTGTCGTTCTCGTCGGCCGCCGGGACCGGCGCAGCCACCCGCCCGGCCGGGGCCGCCCGGGCCGATCCCGCCACCGCAGCCGCGCCGGCGCCCTCGGCCGTCCCCCCGGAGCCGGGCGAACTCTCGGGCGAGCCGTGCAACCCGGCGAACAGGCTGGGGGTCGGGGCCGGCATCCGCCCCGGACCGTTGGCCCGGGCGGCGGCCACCGGTTCCGCCGCGGCCGGCCCGGCGGCTGGGCCGGCGGCCGCAGCTGTAGTCGCCGGCGCCGCCGGGCTGACGGTGGGTGCCGGGGCGGCCGGACCGGGGCGTCGCCCGGCGGCCGTCGCCCCCGGTCCGGTTCCGGATCCCGCGGCCTCCCCCGGCCCGCCACCGGATGGGGCCGCCCCCGGGCCCGAGGCGGGCGCGTCGTCGGGCACCGCCGCCGCCTCTTCCGCCGTCAACGGGCCCTCGGCCGGGTCGTCCCCGCCGTGCTCGACGAGGCGGCCGCGGATCACCTTGAGGGGCAGGAAGTGCTCCCGCTGCTGGCGCAGGATCCAGCGCAGCCGCTCCACGTCGTGGTCGTAGAACTTGCGGTAGCCCGAAGGCGTCCGCTCCGGGTCCACCAGGCCCTGGCTCTCGAGGAACCGGATCTTGGAGATGGTGACGTCGGGGAACTCGTCGCGCAGCAGCGAGAGCACTTCCCCGATGGACAGATGGGACCGCTCGGCCACCGGGTTACCCTCCGAGCATCTCGTGCAGGAACACCAGGCGGAATTTGCCGATCTGAAGCTCGTCGCCGCTGTGCATGACCGCCTTCTCGATCCGCTCGCGGTTGAGATAGGTCCCGTTGAGGGAGCCGGCGTCGGTGACGCTGAACTGCCCGTCGACCTGCGTGACCTCGGCGTGGCGGCGGGACACCGTCACGTCGTCGAGGAAGATGTCGCTGTTCGGGTGACGGCCGATGGTCGTGGCGTGGTCGCCCAGCGTGAAACGCGATCCCGCATTGGGCCCGCGCTTGACTACCAGCAGCCCCACGCCGGCCGGGTGGTCGTCCAGGGAGACGGTGATCTCCTCCTCCCCCACCTCGCCGGCCGCCTCGACGGGTGAGAAGGTGATCGTCGTGGTCGACGGGTCACCGCTCGGCAGCCGTTCGAGGACCGCGCCGCACGACGAGCAGAAGTTGGATCCCTCGGGGTTGCGGTGCCCGCAGCGGTTGCAGAAGATCGGCGTCAACCGGCGCCCTTCAGCCTTCGATGAGCTTGAGGTATCCCTCGGCGTCGAGCAGGCCCGTCGTGTCGGCACCTTCCTCGGGCACGATCACGCACAGCCAGCCCTCCCCGTATGGATCCTCGTTGAGCCGCTGAGGCGCGTCGTTGAGCTCCTGGTTGATGTCGCCGATCGTGCCGGTCACCGGAGCGAAGATGTCCGAGACCGATTTGGTGGATTCCACCTCGGCGAAGGACTCCCCGGCCGTCACCTTGGCCCCCGGCTCGGGCAGCTGGACGAACACGATGTCGCCCAGCGCGTCCTGGGCGTAGTCCGTGATGCCGATCCGGAGCCCGCCGCCCTCCTCGGCGCGCGCCCATTCGTGGTCCGGCGTGTATCGGAGGTCGTCCGGCACGTTCATGCCGGCGAACTTACCGGATCAACCCCGCAGGATGCTGCGGATCCGGCGGGAGTACTCCTGAGCGCGGGCCCGGGCGTCGGCGTCGGTGGCTGCTTCCGCCCGGACGTGGGTCAACGGCTCCTCCGGGTCGGGGAAGACGAGCGCCCAGCCGTCGTCGTAGAGGACCTTGACGCCGTCGACCAGGAGCACTTCGCGGTCCTTGGTCCACTCCATGACGGTGCGCATCACCATGCCCTTCTTCTCCCAGGGGGTGACCACCGACTCGTGGGCCATCCGCACTGCGGGCAGGCGCGACACCGTCTTGGACAGGCGGCCGCCGACGGAGGCGAGGAGACCGAGTATCTCCACCAGGGTGGCCACCGCGTCGTAGGCGGGCAGGAACGAGGGGAAGATGTAGCCCCCTTCCTGGCTGGCCGCGAAGCGCACGCCGGGCTGCGACGCCACCTCCATCAGCGAGGGTGTCGACAGCTTGCTCCACAGGAGCGTGGCGCCGGCCGCGTCGCACAACGCCTCGGTCCCGCGGCTGACCGACACCGGGAGGGCGACGGTCGGCGGCCCCGCTCCCTTGCGGTCCGCCTCGTCGAGCACGAGCTGCAGCAGGGCCATCAGGCCGTGGTCGTCGGACAGCACGTGACCGGTGTCGTCGACGAAGGTGATGTACTCGCCGTCGGTGTCGATGACCGCGCCCAGATGGGCCCCGGAGGCCTTCACCAGGCTGGAGACCTGGGCCGCGTGCTCCCACCGGTCGAAGGTGAGCGACTGGCGGGTGGACGCGTACGGGTTGACCGACAGCACCTCGGCCCCGAGCTTGGAGAGCACGTTGGGCATGACGAAGCTGGCCGCGCCGTAGGCGTAGTCGAGCACCACCTTGAAGCGGGCGGCCCGGATGGCCTCCACGTCGACGTTCTCCATGAGCACGGCGGTGTAGAACTCCGCCGTCCGGACCGGGAACCGCAGGTCGCCGATCTCGCCGGCCAGCGACCGGCGGTAGTCCTCGCGGTAGAACAGGCGCTCGATCTTCTTCTGGGTCGTCTCCGAGATGTCGATCCCGTTCGAGTCGAAGAAGCGGATGATCACCGACTGCGGATCGTCCCGGGCCAGGCGGACCGACATGCCGCCGTCGCCGTTCTCGTTGCGGACCCCGAACCGGGTCACGGGGACGGTGGCCACCTCGAGGTCGGCCACGTCCACTCCGGCCGCGTTGAGCCCGACCATCATGGCCCGCTTCAGCACCCGGGCCGCCCGGCTCGTATCGCGGGAGGCGACGACGGTCGACCCCTTTTTCATCGTGGTCCCGTAGGCCATGGCCAGCCGGACGGCCAGCTCCGGCGAGATGTCCACGTTGGCCAGGCCCTCGACGCCGCGGCGGCCGAATAGGTGCCGGGCGCCGCGGGACTCCCACACGATGGAGGAGTTGACGATGGCCCCGTGCTCGACCGTCTTGAACGGGTACACCTTGACGCCGGGGTGGATCACGGCGTGCTCGCCGATGAAGCACTCGTCGCCGATGACCACGCCCTCCTCCAGTCG
>DATGAX010000479.1:0-4655 GCA_035312965.1 Acidimicrobiales bacterium | reverse complement strand
TGAGGAAGTGCTCGACGGCCCGCACCGCGTACAACGTGCGCAGCGACCCGTAGATGTCGAAGGCGTGCTGGGCCTTGGGCAGCTCGGCGTAGACGACCGGCTGGTCGGACGAGGACCGCAGGGCCCGGGCCAGCCGGCGGGCGCCGTCGATGGGAACGAGCGAGTCGTTGGTACCGTGGAGGATCATCATCGGCGGCGAATCGGGTCCGGCCCAGCTGAGGGGGGAGGCCTTCGTCCACCGTTCCCGGTCGGTGGTCGGTGACGACTTGAGCACCATGCGCTCGATGTGGCGCACGCTGCCGGCCGGACCGCCCTTGCCGTTCCAGTCGAGCAGGTCGTAGACGCCGTAGAACGGGACGCCGGCCCGGACCGAGGTGTCGGCGTCCTCGAAGCCGGGCTGGAACTCGGGCTCATTGGCGGACAGGGCGGCCAGCGAGCTCAGGTGGCCGCCGGCCGAGCCCCCGGTGATCACGACGAAGTCGGGGTCGCCGCCGTACTCGGCGATGTGGGCCTTGACCCATGCGATGGCCCGCTTGACGTCGACGATGTGATCGGGGAACGTGGCCTTGGGGCTGAGCCGGTAGGAGATCGGCACGCACACCCAGCCGGCCGTGCGCAGGCGGTCCATGAGGGGGTAGGCCTGGTGGCGGGTGTCGCCCATGACCCAGCCGCCGCCCGGCACCTGGATCAGGACGGGGGCCCGGTCGCCGGGGCGGATGGCGGGGTCGGCCCAGATGTCGAGGCGGTTGCGCTTGCCGTGCGGCCCGTACTGGATGGCCGACGCCCTCAGCCGGCTGCTGCGGGTCAACCACGTCGGCAGGGCGGCCCAGGGGTTGATCCCGGGGCCCTCGGCCGGGCCGATCCCGGCCTTGTCGGCCAACTGCGTGTAGTCGGGGCCGAGACCCTCGGAGAGGGCATCCTCGAGCACCCCCTTGGAGTCGACGGCGGCCTTCTGGAGCTGCCACAGGCCGGCCGCGCTGGCCGCCTGGGCGCCGACCCGGAGGAGCCCGGCCGGCGTCTTCCACCGGCCACCCCGCACGGCCCGGGCGGTGAGCGCCGACTGGACGCCGAGGGTGAGCAGGGGCAGCTCCGACACGTGCCAGCCGGCGGTGAAGGCCCATCCGCCCACCGGCTGGCCGAACGAGGCGGGCCGCAGGGCGTTGGCCGTCAGGGCGAGAGGCGAGAGGGCGCGACCCTTGCGGGCGGCGTGTCGGACGATCGAGAGCCGGCTCATGGCGAGCAGATTACGCGTTATAATCCCGCCGTGGCCCAGAGCCTGATCCTCGTAATCACGACCTGACACGCACGCACAACCTGCGTGTGTGTCCAACGACCTCCCAGACGGGAGGTCGTTTTCTTTGTCGGCGCAGCAACCGAAGGGACGCCTCGAAATGAAGATGACCGGAGCGCAAGCGCTCATCAAGAGCCTGGAGATGGAACAGGTCGAGGTGGTCTTCGGCCTGCCCGGCGGCTGCATCCTCCCCGCTTACGATCCCATCCTCGACTCGCCCATCCGCCACATCCTCGTGCGCCACGAGCAGGGGGCGGGCCACATGGCCGAGGGGTACGCCCATGTCACCGGCCGCCCCGGTGTGGCCATCGTGACGAGCGGCCCGGCGGCGACGAACCTGGTGACCCCCCTGTGCGACGCCTACATGGACTCGGTGCCGATGGTGGCCATCACCGGCCAGGTGGGCCGAGCGGTCATAGGTACCGACGGCTTCCAGGAGTGCGACACCGTCGGCATCACGCGCTCGGTCACCAAGCACAACGAGCTGATCATGGACCCGGACGAGATACCGCTCCTGGTCCGCCAGGCCTTCCACCTGGCCACGACGGGCCGGCCCGGCCCCGTCCTGCTGGACGTGCCGAAGGACGTGCTCCAGGCCGAGGCGGAGTGGTCGTGGCCCACCGACGACGAGGTGTCGGCGTCCCTGCCCGGTTACCGGCCGACGCTCAAGGGCCATCCCCGGATGATCAAGGAGGCGGCCCGGCTGATCGGCCAGGCCCGCCGCCCGGTGATCTACGCCGGAGGGGGGATCCTGAAGGCGCGGGCGGCCGGCGCCCTCAAGGAGCTGGCCGAGCGCATGGGCATCCCGGTCGTCACGACGCTGATGGCGCGCGGCGCCTTCCCCGACGACCACGAGCTGTGCCTCGGCATGCCCGGGATGCACGGCAACTACACGGCCATCACGGCCATGCAGGAGTCGGATCTGCTGATCGCCCTCGGCACCCGGTTCGACGACCGGGTCACCGGCCGGGTGGCCGCGTTCGCCCCGGACGCCAAGGTCATCCACGTGGACATCGACCCCGCCGAGCTGGGCAAGATCCGCCAGCCCGAGGTGCCGATCGTGGGCGACTGCAACCAGGTGATCACCGAGATCGTGCGGGCGCTGGCCGGCTCCGGCACCGAGGCCGCCGATCTCAGCGAGTGGCGCAGCCGCATCTCGGGCTGGCAGGAGCGGTTCCCCCTGCACTACGACCCGCACGTCGAGGGGGACGCCCTCAAGCCACAGCAGGTCATGGAGGTGCTGCGCGACTGCGCCCCGGCCGGCACCATCCTGGCCTCGGGGGTGGGCCAGCACCAGATGTGGGCCAGCCAGTACTGGAACTTCACCGAGCCGTACACATGGGTCAACTCGGGCGGTCTCGGCACGATGGGCTTCTCCGTGCCGGCCGCCATCGGGGCCAAGGTGGGCCGGCCGGATCGCACCGTCTGGGCCGTCGACGGCGACGGGTGCTTCCAGATGACGGCCCAGGAGCTGGTCACGGCGTCCAGTGAGCGCATCCCGATCAAGGTGGCCATCCTCAACAACGCCTACCTGGGCATGGTCCGCCAGTGGCAGGAGATGTTCTACGAGGAGCGCTACAGCGAGGTGTACCTGTCGCCGGACCTGCCCGACTACGTGAAGTGGGCCGAGGCCATGGGCTGCGTGGCGTTCCGGGTGGAGGATCCATCGGAGGTCCAGCCGGTGATCGAGAAGGCCAACTCGATCGACGACCGCCCGGTCGTGATCGACTTCCGCACCGACTCCCGGGAGAAGGTGTTCCCCATGGTCCCGGCCGGGGCGGCCAACGACGACGTCGTGGTGCATCCCTCGCAGAAGCCCACGGACAAAAAGGTCGTCCAGTAGTGGCCACGCCCTCCACCCACCAGACCCTCTCCGTGCTGGTGGAGAACAAGTCGGGGGTGCTGGCCCGGGTCAGCGGGCTCTTCGCCCGTCGCGGCTTCAACATCATCTCCCTCGCCGTGGCGCCCGACGACGACGAGCGCTTCAGCCGCATCAACCTGGTGATCGACGTCGAGGAGACGTCGGTCGAGCAGATCACGAAGCAACTGTTCAAGCTGGTCAACGTGGTCAAGATCACGGAGCTGCACCCCTCGGAGGCGGTGGAGCGCGAACTGCTCATGATGACGGTGTCGGTGGGCCCGCCCGACCGCAGCAACGTCATCGAGCTGGTGGACATATTCGAGGGCAAGATCGTCGACGTCGGGCCGTCCGCCCTGACCGTCATGGTGGCCGGCGATCCCGACCGGCTCGACGACTTCGAGGATCTGATGCGACCCTATGGGATCAACGAAATCCAGCGCACCGGCCGCGTGGCGCTGCCCAAGATGCGAAAGGTGAGCTAATGGCTGCAACCGTGTACTACGAGAAGGACGCCGATCCCGGCATCATCTCCGGCCGCAAGGTCGCCATCATCGGTTACGGCTCGCAGGGTCACGCCCACGCCCTCAACCTGCGGGACTCCGGGGTGGACGTGCGCGTGGCGCTCCGCGACGGGTCGTCGTCGCGAGCCAAGGCCGAGGCGGCCGGGCTGCGGGTGGCGTCCGTCGCCGACGCCGCCCGGGAGGCCGACGTCATCATGCTCCTGGCCCCCGACACCGAGCAGCAGGCCATCTACGAGAACGACATCGCCCCGAACCTGAAGGCGGGCGACGCCCTCTTCTTCGCCCACGGCTTCAACGTCCGCTTCGGGCTGATCAAGGCCCCCGAGGGCGTGGACGTGGCGATGGTGGCCCCCAAGGGCCCCGGCCACCTGGTGCGGCGCACCTACGAGGGCGGCGGCGGCGTGCCGGCCCTGATCGCGGTGGACCAGGACGCCACCGGCAAGGCCCGCGAGCTGGCCCTGTCCTACGCCTACGCCATCGGCGCCACCCGGGCCGGGGTGCTGGAGACCACCTTCACGGAGGAGACCGAGACCGACCTCTTCGGCGAGCAGGTGGTCCTCTGCGGCGGCCTGACGTCGCTCATCCAGGCCGGGTTCGAGACCCTCGTGGCGGCCGGCTACCAGCCCGAGTCCGCCTACTTCGAGTGCCTCCACGAGGTCAAGCTGATCGTCGACCTCATGTACGAGCACGGGATCGCCGGCATGCGCTACTCGATCTCCGACACCGCCGAGTACGGCGACCTGACCCGCGGCCCGCGGGTCATCAACTCGGCCGTGCGGGAGGAGATGAAGAGCATCCTGGGGGAGATCCAGTCGGGCCGGTTCGCCGAGGAATGGGTGGCCGAGAACCGCAGCGGGCGCCAGCATTTCGACGAGCTGCGGGCCGCCGGCCGGGAGCACCCGATCGAGCGGGTCGGGGCCGAGCTGCGGGCCATGATGCCGTTCATCAACGCCGGCTCGGCCCGGCCCCAGGACGTCAGCGG
>DATGAX010000478.1:0-6164 GCA_035312965.1 Acidimicrobiales bacterium | reverse complement strand
GTTCGGCATCATGTTCGCCTGGCCGTGGATCGACAAGCGGATCTACAACGACTACCGCTCCCACAACCTCCTCGACCGGCCCCGGGACAAGCCGTTCCGCACCGGTGTCGGCGTGGCCGCCATCATCTTCTTCAGCGACCTGACGCTGGCGTGCGGCACCGACCTCCTGGCCAACAACCTGCACATCGCCTTCGAGCGGCTGATCGAAGTCCTCCAGTACGGCGTGTTCGTCGGGCCGATCGTCGGGTTCCTCATCGCCTACAAGGCCTGCCAGGCACTCGCCCGGACCGGGGCCCACCCGATCCAGCGGCCGCTCGGCGGTGTCATCTACCGCACCGCGGAGGGCGCCTACCACACCGTCGGGGACGTCCACGGCCACGACGACCACCGCCACGCCCCCGCCGAGAACGGGCACGGCAACGGCCGGGTGGTGGCCACGGCGGCGCCGACCGGGACCGCCCCGGCGGCGGCCGGGGCCGCGACGGGGGCCGGCGAGCACGCCCCCGAGCCGGTCGGGGGCGAATAGCCAATCCAGGGCGGGCGCCCGGGGGAGGGCCCATGACCATTTCCGACAGCCGACCGACGCAGGCGACGACCGTGGCTCCGCCCGGCGCGCCGCCGTTCGACCCCGACGAGCTCCGCCGCCGCTACCGCGAAGAGCGGGACAGGCGGCTGCGCTCCGACGGCAACGCCCAGTACGTCGAGATGACCGGGCGCTTCGCCCACTACCTGGAGGACCCCTACGCCGATCCCGAGCCGCGCCCGCCTCTGCACGACGAGGTGGCGGTCGTCATCATCGGTGGCGGGTTCGCCGGGCTGGTGGCGGGGGCCCGGCTGCACCAGGCCGGGGTCGACGACATCCGGATCATCGAGAAGGGCGGCGGTTTCGGTGGCACCTGGTACTGGAACCGCTACCCCGGCGCCCAGTGCGACGTCGAGGCCTACGTCTACCTCCCGCTGCTGGAGGAGACGGGTTACATCCCCACGGAGAAGTACGCCCACGCCCCCGAGATCCTGGAGCACTGCCGGCGCATCGCCGACCATTTCGACCTGACCCGGCGGGCCTGCTTCTGCACCGAGGTCACCGGCCTGCGGTGGGATCCCAACGGCTCCCGGTGGGATGTCGAGACCAACCGGGGGGACCGGATCCGGGCCCGGTTCGTGGTCATGGGCAACGGCCCGCTGCACCGGCCCAAGCTGCCCGGCATCCCAGGGATCGACAGTTTCGCCGGCCACTCCTTCCACACCAGCCGGTGGGACTACGCCTACACCGGCGGTGACTCGACCGGCGGGCTGGACGGCCTGGCCGGCAAGCGGGTCGGCATCATCGGTACGGGCGCCACCGCGGTGCAGGTGGTCCCCCACGTGGCCGCCGCGGCGGGCGAGCTGTACGTGTTCCAGCGCACCCCGTCGTCCATCGACGTGCGGGCCAACCGGCCCACCGACGCCGAGTGGGCGGCGTCCCTCGAGCCGGGCTGGCAGAAGAAGCGGGTCGAGAACTTCACCCTGCTCACCTCCGGGGGCTGGGCCCCCGAGGACCTCGTGATGGACGGCTGGACCGACATCATCGGGCGCCTGTTCTTCCGGCTGCGCAACGAGGGCGGAGCGGATTTGTCGCCCGCCGCCCTGACGCAGGCCATGGAGCTGGCCGACTTCGAGAAGATGGAGTCCATCCGGGCCCGGGTCGACGCCATCGTGCAGGACCCCGGCACGGCGGCCGCCCTCAAGCCTTGGTACCGCCAGTTCTGCAAGCGCCCGTGCTTCCACGACGAATACCTCCAGGCGTTCAACCGGCCCAATGTGCACCTGGTCGACACCGGCGGCAAGGGCGTCGAGGCGGTGACACCAGCCGGAGTCGTCGCCGGCGGCGTCGAGTACCCCCTCGACTGTCTGATCTTCGCCACCGGCTTCGAGGTCGGCACCGACTACACCCGCCGGGCCGGCTACGACGTGGTCGGCCGGGACGGGCTGACCCTGTCGGAGTACTGGGCCGACGGCATGCGCTCCATGTTCGGGATGCACGTGCACGGGTTCCCCAACATGCTCGTCCTGGGACACAGCCAGGGCGGGTTCACGGCCAACTACCCCCACCTGCTGGACGAGGCGTGCGGCCAGATGACGTACATCGTGAGCCATGCCCTGGCCGAGGGCGTCGAGGAGGTCGAGGTGACGGGCGAGGCCGAGGAGGCCTGGCTGGAGACTCTGGCCGCCAACGCCCGCGACGTGCGGTCCTTCCAGGAGCAGTGCACGCCCGGCTACTACAACAACGAAGGTCAGCCGGCCGGCGGGGGCTTCATCCTGAGCGCCTACGGCAAAGGGCCGATGCCCTTCTTCGCTCTGCTGCGCGAGTGGCGCGAGGCGGGCGACTTCGCCGGGCTGGAGCTGCGCCGCTGACGTGATTCCGGCGCGGGCTGCCTAGCAGGGTCATGCTCGTCGGCGTAGATCCCCTCCTGCCCGTCTAAGGTCGCGCCGATGTCCGGTCGCCTGCGGACCCGCCAGGAGCTGCAGCTGGCCGGGGCGCTGTGGCGGGCCGACCGCGGGCTGGCCGCGGCGTGGTGCGGGCTGCTCGTGCTGCGGGGGGCGCTGCCGGCCGGGTTCGCCATCGGTACCGGCTTCCTGGTGTCGGCCGTGCAGCACCGTTCGGGGCTGGCCGGGTCGCTGGCGGTGGTCGGCGTCCTGTTCGTGCTGATGCAGGTGCTGGCCCCCTTGCAGACGGCGGTGAGCGCCAACCTGGGTGACCGCACCGCGGCGTGGTTGTACGACCAGCTGACCGACGCCTGCCTGGCGCTGGACGGCATCGGCCACCTCGAGGATCCGGAGCTGGCCACCGACCTGCAGGTGGCCCGGGACTTCGACCGGGGGATGACCGGTCCGCCTCTCTCGGTGTCGATGGACTTCATCGCCCAGGGCCTGGTGGACCTGCTGGCCGGCCTCTTCCAGGCCGTCGTCCTCTTCGGTCTGGCACCGTGGGCCCCGTTCGTCCTCGGCCTGGGGTGGGGGTCCACCCACTGGCTGCTGCGCGAGAGCGGGGTCTGGAAGGACCGGAACACCGACGAGGTCCGCCAGGCCCAGCGCGACGCCGACTACACCTACCGCCTGGCCGTGGACCCGCCGGCGGCCAAGGAGCTGCGCGTGTTCGGCCTCTCGGAATGGGTCCTCGACCGGTTCGTGGCCCGCCGCCGGCGCCTGCACCAGCTGCAGTACGAGGCCACCCGGCTCCGGGAGCGCTCGGTGCTCCTCAGCCTGGTGGTGGTGGCGGCGGCCAACGCGGCGGTCTTCTGGTACCTGGCTGCGCAGGCCCGGTCGCACCACCTGAGCCTCGGGGCGCTCGTGGTGTACGCCCAGGCGGCGGTGGCCACCTCGCGCATCGCCTTCGGCGGTCTCAACTGGGCGCTGGACGGGTCGGCCGCCCCGGTGGCGGCGGTGACCCGGCTTCGGGGGGCCATGGCCGCGGCCGGGACGATCGTCTCGGGTTCGGAGCCGGCGGCGGGCATGCCGGCCGTAGCGGTGCGCTTCCGCGACGTCCGGTTCGGGTACCCCCGATCGCCGGACCGGCCGGTGCTGCGGGGCCTCGACCTGGAGATCCCGGCCGGCAGCTCCCTCGCCATCGTCGGCCAGAACGGGGCGGGCAAGACCACCCTGGCCAAGCTTCTGTGCCGCTTCTACGACCCGCAGTCGGGCGCCATCGAGGTGGACGGCGTGGACCTGCGCCGCCTGGATCTGGCGGCCTGGCGGGGCCAGGTCACCGCCGTCTTCCAGGACTTCGTCCGCTTCGAGCTCAGCCTGCGCGAGAACGTCGCCCCCCGGGGGGCGCCCGACGAGGAGATCGAGGCGGCGCTGGCCGGCGCCGGAGGGGCCGGTCTGGCCCCGCTCGACACCGTCCTGTCCAAGGGCTACCGGGGCGGCACGGACCTCTCCGGCGGGCAATGGCAGCGGGTGGCGCTGGCCCGGGCCATGGTCGCGGTGCGCTCGGGAGCCGGCCTGGTGATCCTGGACGAGCCGACGGCCCAGCTGGACGTCAGGGGGGAGGCCGAGATCTTCGAGCGGGTGCTCGCCGCCACCCGGCACTGCACGACCATCCTCATCTCCCACCGGTTCTCCACGGTGCGCCACGTCGACCGGATCGCGGTGGTCGAGGGTGGCGTGGTCGTCGAGTTGGGGAGCCACGAGGAGTTGATGGCCCGGCCGGGGCGCTACCGGACCATGTTCTCGTTGCAGGCCCAGAGGTTCGAGGCGGGGCGGCGGGAGGAAGGGGAGGAGGAGGTGATGTTCGATGTCCTCTGACGGGCCGGCGCCCGAGCGGTCGGCGCCGGCGACAGGCGACGCGGACGCGTTGCCGCCCGCCCTGTCGTCGATGTGGCGCCTGCTGCGCCTCGGGTTCCACTACGAGCCGGCCCTCATGGGCACCGCCTTCGCGCTGACGCTCCTCGCCGCCCTGCCCGACGCCCTGATGGCGGTGTGGTTCAAGCTCCTCGCCGAGGGATACCTCCAGCACCGTCCCGGCCTCGTGCGGGTGGCCGCCCTCGGCCTGGGCCTCTCCGCCGTCGCCACCTGGTTCCTGCAGACCGTCTCCACCCGGTTGCAGCGGCGCTTCCGCGACAAGGTGACCATCGCCCTGGAGTCCCACGTGGCCCGCCTCCAGGCGACCATCACGACCATCGCCCACCAGGAGAGCCCGGAATACCTCGACCGCCTCTCGGTGCTGCGGGAGCAGATCTTCACCCTCGACCACATGTACATGTCCGTGTTCGCCACCGCCGGGTGGATCCTGCGGCTGGTGGTCACCGTCGCCGTCCTGGCCTCGGTCAACCCGCTACTGATCGCCCTCGTCGTCTTCGCCGTCCCCACCGTCGGGGTGTCGTCGTGGCGGCCGGCGGTGGAGCGCTCGGCCCAAGAGCGCGGTGCCCAGGCCGACCGGCGGGCCCGCCACCTCTTCACCCTCAACACCACCGCCTCGCCGGCCAAGGAGCTGAGGGTGCTGGGCGTGGGCCGGGCCCTGGCCGACCGGCGCCGCGCCTCGTGGGAGCAGTGGTACGGGCCGGTGGCGGCGGCCCGGTCGCGCTCCGCGCTGTGGTACGCGGCAGGGTGGGCCATCTTCGGCGGGGCGTACGTGGGCGCCATCACCCTGGTGGCGGCCGGCCGCCACGCCTCGACGTCGGGCGCCATCCTCGTCCTGGCCGCGGGCAGCCGCCTGTCCGGCTACATCGGGGCCACTGTGGGTGAGATCGGCTTCCTCCGCGGCGTCTGGATGGACGGATCCCGCCGCCTGGCCTGGCTGGAGGACTACGCCGCCCGGGCGCTCGACCACGCCGACCAGCCGGCGCCGCATGAGATGCGGGAGGGCATCCGCTTCGAGCACGTCACCTTCCGGTACCCGGGCGCGGCGGTGGACGCCCTGTCGGACGTGAGCGTCCTCCTGCCGGCGGGGGCGGTCATCGCCGTCGTCGGGGCCAACGGGGCGGGCAAGACCACCCTCGTCAAGCTCCTCGGCCGGCTCTACACCCCCACGTCAGGGCGCATCCTGGTGGACGGGGTCGACCTGGCCCGCATCGACCCCGACGAGTGGCGGGCCGGGCTGGCCGGCGCCTACCAGGACTTCTTCCGCTTCGAGTTGTTCGCCGGCCACAGCATCGGCGTCGGCGACCTGCCTCGCATCGACGACCGTGAGGCGGTGGCGTCGGCCCTGGTGCGGGCCGGGGCGACGGACGTGGTCGACTCGCTGCCCGCCGGCCTCGACACCCAGCTCGGGCCGACGTGGCCGGGCGGCGTCGACGTGTCGTTCGGCCAGTGGCAGAAGCTGGCGCTGGCCCGGGGGTTCATGCGGGAGACCCCGCTGCTCGTGGCCTTGGACGAGCCGACCGCGGCTCTCGACGCCGAGACGGAGCACCAGCTGTTCGAGGGCTACGCGGCCCGCGCCCGCTCGGACGCGGGCCGGGATGCCGGGTCGATCACGATCCTCGTGTCGCACCGCTTCTCCACGGTGCGCATGGCCGACCTGATCGTCGTGCTGGACGGGGCCGCGCTGGTCGAGGTGGGGACCCACGAGGACCTGATGGCACGGGGCGGGATCTACGCCGACCTCTACGGCATCCAGGCCCGGGCCTACCGCTGAGCGAGCCCCCCGAGGAGTCCTAGTGCTCGCCGTGGTGAGGCATCGTCGTGAG
>DATGAX010000477.1:0-2793 GCA_035312965.1 Acidimicrobiales bacterium | reverse complement strand
ATGGAGACGATCAACTTGGGCGCCGCAGACGGCTTGCCTCCGGTCGACTGGGCGAGCATCGTCCAGACGCTCGCCTCGGGAGCGCCACCGGCGCCCGACGCTCACAACAGCCGCACGACTTGGCTGTCGACGGTCAACCAGGACGGCGGCGCCCACGTCACCGCGGTCGGTGCGGTCTGGATCGACGGGACGTTCTGGTTCCAGACCGGTTCGGGCACCCGCAAGGCCCGGAACGTCGTCCGCGACCCACGCTGCTCGCTCGCGGTGTCCATCCGCGATGCCGACGTCGTCGTCGAAGGTGAGGCCGTGCTGGTCACCGACCCGGCCGCCGTGGCCCGCGCCGCCAAGGCGTGGGCCGACCAGGGATGGCCGGCCGAAGTCGACGAGAGCGGCACCGGCATCACCGCCCCGTTCAATGCGCCGTCGCAAGGCCCGCCGCCGTGGAACGTCTACCGCATCAATCCACGCTCGGCCACGGTCACCCTGGGAGTCGAGCCCGGCGGACTGACCCGGTTCAGGTTCTGACGGCTGTCTGGCTCCGGCCGGCATATTTCGATCGAAAGGCCTCCTCACCCGCCTGGCCATCCGGTAGCCATTGGGCAAAGCCCCTTCCGTTCGACTTTTCGGCCACGGCAAATAGGCTTTTCCGTAACAGCCCTCGATCTACTACCTGCAGAGCGCCAATGCGGTGCCGCCTACCGGTGCCATGCCAATTGGGGGATGACCGCCCCGAGCACCCGCCGGCCGCGCGGCGCGAGCACACGGATCCGGCCCGGCCAGCTCGCCCTGCCCCCCTGCACCCTCGGAACGCCCCCCATCCGGCGCAGCTCCGCCTGACGAATCCGCGCCAACTCTTCGAGAAGCAGGGGATGACTCATGCCTCCAACGTACGAATGGATGCGGACAGGATCGGTCCGCATCTCCGGATAAGTTTGGGCTTGTGCCGGAAACCGCGGCCCGCCTGCTCCGGCTGCTCGGGCTGCTCCAACGCCAGCCGTCGTGGTCCGGCCAGGAGCTCGCCGACCGTCTCGGAGTCGGCCCCCGGACGGTGCGCCGGGACGCCGAACGCCTACGCGATCTGGGCTACGCGGTGGACACCACCCCCGGTCCGGGTGGCGGCTACCGGCTCGGGGTGGGAGCCGACATGCCTCCGCTCCTGCTCGATGACGACGAGGCCATGGCCGTGGCGGTGGTGCTCGGGGTCTCGGCCGGCGCCGCCATCCCCGGCATCGAACGGCCGGCACTGTCCACCCTCGCCCGGGTCGACCGGCTACTACCCCCGCGGCTCCGCACCCAAGTGGCCGCCCTGCGCGCCAACACCGTCCCCCTCATGTCCCGCCGCGATCTGGTCCCCGGAGAACACCTCGTCACTCTGGCCCGAGCCTGCGAAGCCAAGGAGCGGGTGGCCTTCGACTACCGAACCCGGCAGGGAGTGCAGGGCGAGCGGCGGGCCGAGCCCCATTGGCTGGTGGCCACCGACCGCCGCTGGTATCTGGTGGCCCATGACCTCGACCGCGACGACTGGCGCACCTTCCGGGTTGATCGCATGGACCACGTCCGCTCCACCGGGCACACGTTCCGGCCCCGCCCGCTCGACGACCCGGCCGCCTTCGTCAACCAGTCCATCGCCGTGGCGCCCTACCTCCACCAGGCCACCGCCCGGGTCGCCTCCTCCGCCGACGAGATGGCCCGCGACGTCGACCCCGCCGTCGGCGTGGTCAAGCCGCTGGGCCCCGATGCCTGTCTGGTCGAGCTGGGCGCCGAGAGCCTCCAGTGGATCGCCGGCTATCTGGTCGGCCTCGGCGTCGACTTCGAGGTCGTCGACCCACCCGAGCTGCGGGCCTACCTGGCCCAGCTGGGCTCTCGGCTGACCCGGACCCACCGCACCAAGAGCCCGTCGGTCGCTATCCCTCCGGGCTCGAACCGTAAGGCCGAGTGATCAGCTCGAAGAAGTGCCCGTCGGGATCGTCGAAGTACACGCCGCGCCCGCCGTAGAGGTGGTTGATCTCCCCCGGCCGGCTCCGGAACGGGTCCGCGTATATCGGAGTGCCGCCCTCCTGCAGGCGGGCGTAGGCGGCTTCGAACTCGTCCTCGGTGACCAGGAAGGCCAGGTGCATCGGTTGGATCTCGGTGGCGTCCTCGAAGTCGACGGTGACCTCCCCCACCTGGACGGGCACGAACGGTCCCCACTGCGCACCGACGGGAATGCCCAGGATCCCGGCCAGGAAACGAGCCGACGCCTCCTTGTCCCGTGCCCGGACGATCAGGTGGTTCAGCTGCGCGGCCATCACGCCCTCCCCATTACCTCGAGATCCGACGAGTCGACCACATCATGGGTCACCGGCCCACCGCCCCGCCACGATCCGCCCCTCGGGCTCCAGTTGCAGAAGGGCCAAGAGGAAAAATGGGCTTGACCTCGCGCTTGGCCGGCCTTATACTCGAACATACGTTCGGCGTTGGGGTCGGGCGGGATCGTCGGCGTGAGTGTCGGCCTGGTAATGCCGTCTTCCACCGTTCGGGGACGATCCTGTCATGTGTCAACAGTTGGCTGCCCTTCGAGAGGCGATCACCGTCTATGCCGGCGGTTTCGACGCCAATGGGCTGACGCCGGCCCAGGCGGCGGTGGTGGTCGGGGTGTGCGCCCAGATCGAGGCTTCCGCGGCGTCGATCAAGGCGTTGGCCGCGGCCCGCTCCGCGGAAGGCGACGGTTGGCAACGTCACGGCTACCGGTCCGCTTCTGAGCAGCTCGCCGACCAGGCCGGTCTCAGCCCCACCACCGCCCGCCGGGTGCTC
>DATGAX010000476.1:0-6427 GCA_035312965.1 Acidimicrobiales bacterium | reverse complement strand
CCATCAGGATCACGCCCGCGCCCGCCAGCCAGGCGAGCCCCCACAGGCGGTCCTTGAAGCCCCGGCCGCTGACATCCCACGACGAGTCAAGGGCGAACTCCATGGCCGCCACGACGCCCAGGCCCGACCAGAGCAGCCCGGCCAGGCCCACGACCGAGGCCGTCCGCTGACTCCGCTGCGCCACCGCCAGCGTGTCAGTGAGCGTCTGCCTGGCTCTTCCCGTCAAGCCGAAGGTGGAGATGATGTCGGAGGCCAGATGGCTGTTGTGGCTGGAGAAGAAGCCTGTGATCGCGATCACAACCAGCAGCAGGGGGAAGAGGGAGAGGAAGGCGGTCAGGGTGACGCCCTTGGCCAGCATGCTCCCGTGGATCTCGCTGAACCGTTTGTGAACCTCCAGGGCGGTCGCCGCCCAGCGGAACCGGCGGGTGAGCGGGCCCAGGATCCGGTCGAGCACGCCCTTCGTCTACCCAACGCGGCCGGGTTCCGCACCTCCATCGGGGCCCGCAGGGCACCGCCTTGGCCGGCGGGGAGGGCTGTAACGTCGGGCGTCGTGGGCCTGGATGGCAAAGCGGGGATCGACTTGACCCGGCTTCCCGCCCACGTCGGCTGCGTCATGGATGGCAACGGGAGGTGGGCCCAGCGGCGTGGGCTTCCCCGGACCGAGGGCCATGCCGCCGGCGAGGAAGCGCTCCTGGACACGGTCGAGGGCGCGCTCGAGCTCGGCATCCGCTGGCTCACCGTGTACGCCTTCTCGACCGAGAACTGGCGCCGGCCCCCCGATGAGGTCCGTTATCTGATGGGCTTCAACGAGTCGTTGCTGCAGCGCCGGCGGGACGAGCTTCACGAGCGGGGGGTCCGGATCCGGTTCGCCGGGCGCCGGGACTGGAGAGTGCCGAGGCGGCTGCTTCGCCACATGGACGATGCCATGGCTACGACCGAGCGCGACCGGCGCATGACGCTGGTCATCGCCTTCAACTACGGCGGCCGCGCCGAGATCGTCGATGCCGTGCGAAGGATGGTGGCAGAGGGCGTCCCTGCATCCCGGGTCGACGAACGTGCCATCCGGTCCCGCCTGTACCTGCCCGACGTTCCTGACCCTGACCTGGTCATCCGCACCTCGGGGGAGTTCCGGATCTCCAACTTCCTCCTGTGGGAGCTCGCCTACAGCGAGCTCGTGTTCACCGACACCCTCTGGCCCGACTTCAGGCGAGAAGACCTGTTCGACGCGGTGCGCGAGTACCAGAGCCGGGACCGCCGGTTCGGCGGGGTCGAGCGGGTCGGGCACCGGTGACAACGGCGATGCGGTGAGCCGGCTCTATCGCGACCAGGGCATCGTGCTGCGCACGATGCGGCTGGGGGAAGCGGACCGCATCGTGACGCTCATGTCCGCGGGGCGGGGGAAGATCCGGGCCGTGGCCAAGGGGGTGCGCAAGACCAAGAGTCGCTTCGGCGGGCGACTCGAGCCCACGGCCCACGTGGCTGCCCTCTTCTACGAGGGCCGGGAACTCGACATCATCACCCAGGCGGAGACCCTCGACCACTTCCGCACGGTCCGCGAGGATCTGGATTCGCTGGCCCGGGCGACGGCGATGCTGGAGGCCGTCGACCAGGTTGCCCAGGAGCGTGAGGCCAACCCCCGGCTGTACCAGATGCTGTTGGGCGCCTTGCACGCGCTCGGAGCGAGTGGCGGCTCCTTGGTCGTGCCTGGCTTCTTCTGGAAGCTGCTCTCGCTCGAGGGCTCTCATCCGGTGCTCGACCAGTGCGCATCGTGTGGGTCGCGGGGAGAGCTCGTCGCCTTCGATCTCGGCGAGGGAGGCGCGCTGTGCCGGCCCTGTCGCCGAGGCGTGCCCATCTCTCCTTCCGCCTTGTCGCTGGTGCGCAAGATCCTGGGCGGTCAGCTCGCAGAGGCGCTGCGAGAGCCGGAGGGGCCGACGACGGCCGAGGTGTCGGAGCTCGCCTCCCGGTCGCTCGAGCATCACCTGGAGCGCCGTCTGCGCAGCCTCACCGTCCTCGACCGCTCCTGAGCGGCTGGCGCCGCGGGCCCGCATTAACCCCCGAGACCGGCTCGGACGTGCCGGTATCCTCACTCCGATGCCCCCCGAGGACCTGATGGAACGGCTGGTCAATCTGTGCAAACGCCGGGGCTTCATCTTCCCGTCCGCCGAGATATACGGCGGGTTCCGGTCCACCTACGACTACGGGCCGCTGGGCATGCTCATGCTCCGCAACGTGAAGGATGCCTGGTTCCGGTCCATGGTCCAGCTCCGGGACGACGTGGTTGCGATCGACGCGGCCATCCTGTCCCATCCGAAGATCTGGGAGGCGTCCGGCCACCTGGCCACCTTCACCGACCCCCTGGTCGACTGCCGCAACTGTAAGGAACGCTGGCGGGCCGACGAGATCGAGGGCGTGTGCCCGAAGTGCGGCTCGACCGATCTGACCGACGCCCGGCCCTTCAACCTCATGTTCAAGACCTACGTGGGGCCGGTGGCGGAGGAGGCGTCGGTCGCCTACCTCCGCCCCGAGACGGCCCAGGGCATGTTCGTCAACTTCATGAACGTGCTCCAGACGACCCGGCGCAAGCCACCGTTCGGAGTCGCCCAGGTGGGCAAGTCGTTCCGGAACGAGATCACACCGGGCAACTTCGTGTTCCGGACCCGCGAGTTCGAGCAGATGGAGCTCGAGTACTTCGTCCCCCCCGATCAGGGCGCAAAGTGGTTCGAGTACTGGTGCGACGAACGCCTGCGCTGGTACCGAGACCTCGGGATCCCCGAGAGCCTGCTTCGCCTGCGCCCCCACGACCCTGAGGAGCTCAGTCACTACTCCTCCATGACATCGGACGTGGAGTTCGCCTTCCCATGGGGCTGGGGGGAGCTGGAGGGGATCGCCAACCGGACGGACTTCGACCTGACGGCTCACGCCAAGATGTCGGGGCAGCGGATCGAGTACTTCGACCAGGCCACCGGAGAGCGCTACGTCCCCCACGTCATCGAGCCGGCGGCCGGCGCCACCAGGACGATGATGTCGTTCCTCCTCGCCGCCTACGACGAGGACCAGGTCGCGGGGGAGGCCAGGACCGTCCTCCGACTGGACCGCCGCCTCGCCCCCTATAAGGCGGCGGTGTTGCCCCTGTCCAAGAACGAGCGACTCTCGCCCGTGGCCCGGGAGGTGCTGGCCCTTCTCCAGCCTCACCTCATGTGCGAATACGACGAGACCCAGTCGATCGGCCGTCGATACCGCCGGCATGACGAGATCGGAACCCCGTACTGCGTAACGGTGGATTTCGAGTCGCTCGATGACCGGGCGGTGACCATCCGGGAACGTGACAGCACCGAGCAGGTGCGAATACCCATCGGCAAGCTGGTCGAGGAGCTCCGGGGCCGCCTCGCTCTCTGACCCGGGGCCTCGCTCCCTGCCCGCGCCACAAGGCTGCGGCCGCCCGGAACCCGATGTCCCCGGGCCACCGGCCCGGACCTGGGGATTGACCTGCCCAAACTCGCCGAGGGTCACCTAGGCTTGAAGCGACAGCCGTTTCGCCTCGGCCGGACGGCTGTGCGCAACGACAAGGCCGCCGCCGATCGCCGCCCGGGAGGGCCCCATGCAGTACGTCTTCGCCTTCGATCACAAGCACCGTCGACCGCCCATGGAGATGAAGGACCTGCTCGGAGGGAAGGGCGCGAACTTGGCGGAGATGACCTCGGTCCTGGGGCTGCCCGTTCCCCCGGGCTTCACCATCTCGACCGAGGCCTGCCGGGCGTACATGCGGGGAGGCTGGCCCGAGGGCGTCGACTCGGAGATCGACAAGCACGTCCGGCGCCTCGAGAAGACGATGGGCAAGCGCCTGGGCGACCCCGCTGATCCGCTCCTGGTGAGCGTCCGTTCGGGCGCCAAGTTCTCGATGCCGGGGATGATGGACACCGTCCTGAACCTGGGCCTCAACGACGAGTCGGTGGAGGGGCTGGCCAAGCAGACCAGCGACGAGCGCTTCGCTTACGACTCCTACCGGCGCTTCGTGTCGATGTACGGCCGCATCGTCCTGGGCCTCCCCGCGGAGGAGTTCGACGGGCCCTTCGAAGCGGCCAAGCAGCTGGCGAACACGGCAAGTGACGCCGAGGTCCCCCCCGACCTGCTCCGCTACCTGGTGCGGTCCTATCAGCAGATCGTCGGCAGGCACACGGGCAAGGCGTTCCCCCAGGAGCCGGACGAGCAGCTCCGGGGCGCCATCGAGGCCGTGTTCCGCTCCTGGAACGGTCCCCGCGCCATCGCCTACCGCAACCGAGAGCGCATCTCGCACGACCTCGGCACCGCCGTGAACGTCCAAACCATGGTGTTCGGCAACCGTGACGACAACTCGGGAACGGGGGTGGGCTTCACCCGAGACCCGGCCACCGGGGTCCAGGGTGCCTACGGGGACTTCCTCGTCAACGCCCAGGGGGAGGACGTGGTGGCGGGGATCCGCAACACGGAGCCCTTGTCCGCTCTCCAGGCCCGTTTCCCCAAGATCTACAAGGAGCTTCTCCAGATCTTCGAGCGGCTCGAGCGTCACTACCGCGACATGTGCGACACCGAGTTCACCATCGAACAGGGCAAGCTCTGGATGCTCCAGACCCGCGTGGGCAAGCGCACCGGGACGGCCGCGCTCCGCATGGCCGTCGACATGACCAAGGACCGGCGCATCAAGCTGACCAGGGCCGAGGCCGTTCAGCGGGTGACGGCCGAGCACCTCGACCAGGTCCTGCATCCGCAGTTCGCCAAGGGTGACGTGCCCGTGATCGCCAAGGGCCTCGGAGCGTCGCCCGGCGCAGCCGTGGGCAAGGCGTACTTCAGCGCCGACGACGCCGCGGCCGCGGCGGATCGGGGAGAGCGGGTGGTCCTGGTGCGGTCCGAGACCAGCCCGGAGGACGTCCACGGCATGATCGTGGCCGAGGGCATCCTGACCTCGCGTGGCGGTCTCGTCAGCCATGCCGCCGTCGTGGCCAGGGGATGGGGCAAGCCCGCGGTGGTCGGCGCCGAGTCGATCCGCATCGACGGGAAGCGGTTCTCGGTCGGGGGGGTCACCGTCGAGGAGGGGACCGTCATCTCCATCGACGGCACCACGGGCGAGGTGGTTCTGGGCGAGGTCGCCCTCTCCACGGCCGAGCCTCCCCCCGAGTTCGCCATCGTGCTGGGCTGGGCCGACGAGATCCGCCGGGGAAAGCTGAAGGTGCGGGCCAACGCCGACACCGGCCCGGACGCCGCCAACGCTCGCCGCTTCGGCGCCGAGGGCATCGGGCTGTGCCGCACCGAGCACATGTTCCTGGGAGAGGACCGGCTGCCCATCGTGCGCCGCATGATCCTGGCCGAAACGGCGGCAGAAGAGACGGCCGCGCTGGAGGAACTCCGCGTCGCCCAGAAGGTCGACTTCATCGAGATCCTCGAAGCCATGGACGGGCTCCCGGTGACGGTCCGGTTGCTCGACCCGCCGCTGCATGAGTTCCTTCCCTCGACAGAGGAGTTGATGGTGAAGGAGGCCACAACCGGCCTCAACGAAGAGGAGCGCAAGCTGTTCGAGGCGGCCAAGCAATGGCACGAGTTCAACCCAATGCTCGGCACACGCGGTGTCCGCCTCGGCGTTGTGCGCCCCGGTCTCTACGCCATGCAGGTCCGCGCCCTTATGGAAGCGGCTGCCGATCGGGTCGCCAACAAGGGCAAGCCCGTCGTCGAGGTGATGATCCCCCTCACCGTGACGCGTGAAGAACTCGGCCTTGCCCGCACCTGGGTGGAGGACGCCATCACGGCCGCAACGGCCGGCGTGAAGAAGCCAATCGACGTGATCATCGGAACCATGGTCGAGACGCCCCGGGCTGCGATCCGGGCCGACGAGATCGCCGAAGAAGCCGATTTCTTCAGCTTCGACACCAACGATCTGACTCAGATGACGTTCGGCTTCAGCCGCGACGACGTCGAGGGCCGGATGATGTCGGCCTACCTCGAGCAAGGTCTGTTGAAGCGCAACCCGTTCGAGACCCTCGACCAGACCGGCGTCGGTGACCTGGTGGAGATGGCGGTCGAGCGCGGCCGTGTAACCCGGCCCGACATCAAGCTCGGCGTCTGCGGCGAGCACGGCGGCGACCCCGAGTCGATCACCCAGTTCTACGACGCGGGCCTCGACTACGTGTCGTGCTCGCCGTTCCGCGTGCCCATCGCCCGCTTGTCGGCCGCCCAGGCCATCCTGGGTGCCGGCGACGGCGGCTCCACGAAGTAGGGCGTCATGCAGCGGATGCAGCCGGCCAGGCTGGTTGACGCCGACGTGGTGCCGTCGCCGACGGTCACCTTGCACGTGGGCGAGCTGTAGCCGCTCGCCTGGATCTTGAACTGGCCGTTGCCATCAGTGGAGCTGTTCACCTGACCTGGTGTCAGGGTGATGGCGTGGTTGGGCGCCAAGCCG
>DATGAX010000475.1:0-2764 GCA_035312965.1 Acidimicrobiales bacterium | reverse complement strand
CGTCCCACCGTGGCTGACCTGGGCTCGCCCGAGTGGGCCGAGGAGGCGGGTCCGGCTTGGTCGCGGCTCCCGCCCGCCCCTGGAGCCGAAGGATCGGTGAGCCTGGGTGTCGCGGTGGCGCCCCGGCGGGAGACGGCCATCCATTGGCGCTACCAGGACGGTCAGGTGGTCGAGGGTGGCCCGGGACCGAACCCGGGCGAGTCCTCCCTGTCGCTCACCCTGGCCCTGGCCGACGCGGCCGAGGTGTTCGCCGGGTCGGTGCCGCCCAGCGTGGCGTTCATGCGGGGGCGGCTCAAGGCGTCCGGTGACGGCCGCCTCCTGCTCGCCTTCCTCAGGTCCACCACGGAGGACGGCTTCGAGGACTGGCGCGCCCAGCTCGTCTAACCGCTAGAGGGCGGTGACCCCCTCCCGGGCGAGCAGGGCCACCTTGTTGTCCAGGCCCCCGCCGAAGCCGGTCAGCGAGCCGTTGGCGCCGATCACCCGGTGGCAGGGGACGATGATGCCGACGGGGTTGGAACCCACCGCGCCGCCGATGGCCCGGGCCTGCCCGGGGCGGCCGATGGCCGCGGCCAGGGCGCCGTAGGTGGTCGTCGACCCGTAGGGGATGTCGAGGAGGGCCTTCCACACGGCCTGCTGGAACTGCGACCCCTCGAGGGAGAGCGGCACGTCGAAGGACTCGGCCCGCCCGGCCGCGTATGACCGAAGCTGAGAGGCGGCGGCCGCCACCACCGGATCGGCCGGGTCGCGAGGGGCCTCCCCCAGCCAGGCGGCGTGGTCGGCCGCCGGCCCGAAGCGCAGCCCCACCACGGACCGCCCGTCGCCGGCCAAGACCACGGGCATGGATCGGGACGGGAATTCGAGGGTGACCTCGTCCCAGGCGGTGATGGTCGTCATGCCGTTCTCCTTCCTTCGGTCGCCCACAGATGGGCGACGGCGTAGCTGCGCCACGGTTTCCACGTGGCCGGTTCGGGCGGTCCTCCCCACGAGGCCACGGCCCGCTCGAGGACCAGGTCGCCGGGGAGGAACACGTCGGGATCCCCGAGGGCCCGCATGCGGACGTAGGCCGCCGTCCACGGGCCTATGCCGCGGATCTCCAGCAGCCGCCGCTCGGTCTCGTCCCGGTCCGCCCCCGGGTCGAGGGTGACCTGCCCCCCCGCCACCGCTTCGGCCAGCGCCTTGATCGTGGCCCCCCGGCGGGCCGGCAACCCGAACCCGGATGGGTCGGCTTCGGCCAGGTCGGCCGGCGTCGGGAAGCTGTACATGTCAGGGCGGCCGTCCCGGCGGACCGGCCGACCCCACCGGGCGGCCAACCGCCCGCACACCGAGCGAGCCGACGCGAGCGACACCTGCTGGCCCACGATGGCCCGCACGGCCAGCTCGAACGGGGCCGGGCTGCCCGGTATGCGCCGTCCGGGCTGGGCCTCGACCAGAGCCGTCAGGCGGGGATCGGTCGCCAGGGCGGCCGCCACCGCCTTCGGGTCGGCGTCGAGGTCCAGCAACCGCCGCATGCGCGCCACCGCGGTGGCGTAGTCGCGGATGTCCTGCAGCCGCAGCCGGCACGAAATCGAGGGATGCGAGGTCCGCCCCCTCACCGGTTCCGTGCCGGTGACGGTGGCCAGGCCCGGGCCGTGCGGCAGGTCCAGCACCCGGGTGTACGTGGTGCCGTCCCACTCCTCCAGCCCGAGCACCGCCCGGCGGCCGAGGAACTCGAGCAGCCCGGCCAGGTCCATGGGCGGCCGGTAGGTGAGCTGGGCGTCGACCGTGTGCTCGCCCTGACCGTGCGACCGCCGGGAGCTCAGGTCGGTCGCGGCCCGGCGGCTCCGCGAGCGGATCTCCGAAGGCGTGAGGGCGAACACCTCGCGGACCCGGTCGTTGAACTGCCGGATGCTGCCGAACCCCGACGCCCACGCCACCTCGGTGACCGGGAGGTCGGTCGTCTCGAGCAGGGCCCGGGCGTTCTGGACCCGGTGGGCCATGGCCAGGCGCAACGGGCCGGTCCCCAACTCGGCCGAGACGAGCCGGTGCAGCTGCCGCGAGCTGTAGCCCAACCGCCGGGACAGCCCTTCGATGCCCTCCCGCTCGACCACGCCGTCGCCGATGAGGCGCACCGCCCGGGCCACGAGGTCGGCCCGGCTGTCCCACTCCGGCGAGCCCGGCGCGGCGTCCGGCCGGCACCTCTTGCACGCCCGGAACCCGGCATCCTGGGCCGCCGCCGGGGTGGGGAAGAACCGCACGTTGGCCCGCTTCGGGGTCATGGCCGGGCAGCTGGGCCGGCAGTAGATGCCCGTGGTCAGGACGGCAGTGACGAAGGTCCCGTCGAAGCGCCCGTCACGGCTGGAAGCCACCCGGTAGCAGTGGTCGTCGTCCATCACGCCGTCCACTATGGGTCCGCCAGCACCCGTTGCGATAGCGGTTTTCGGACAGGTGGGTGGGCGGCGGCCTACCGTCCCGTCTCGAAGCGGCGCCGGCGGGCCGCCCGGCGCACCGCCTGATCGATCAGCTGATCCACCAGCTCGGGGTAGGGGATTCCGGAAGCGGCCCACATGCGCGGATACATCGAGATGGGCGTGAAGCCGGGGATGGTGTTGATCTCGTTGAGCAGCAGCCCGCGGCGGGAGGACTCGTAGAAGAAGTCGACGCGCGCCATCGAGTCGACGCGCAGGGCCTCGCACGCCGCGATGGCCAGGCGGCTCATCTCCTCGGTCACCTCTTCCGGCAGGCGGGCCGGCACTTCGAGCCCGGCCGCGCCTTCCAGGTACTTGTC
>DATGAX010000474.1:0-3766 GCA_035312965.1 Acidimicrobiales bacterium | reverse complement strand
CCCTCGTGGAGTTCCACGGCCGGTGCGTGCATCGCACCCTCGAGGCGACGGAGATCGCGACGTTCCACTTTCCGGACCATCCGTCTGAGCCGGCACGGGAGACGGGCCTCCTGGAGGAGGCGGGCGCCCGTCCGGACCCTGTGGCCGATACCTCGGCCTAAGCGGGACCCACACCTGGACAATTGGCGCAAAGAAGGAACCTGGCGCAGGACGGCGAATAACACTCCCAAGGGCGAAGGGAGTAAATACATGTCTTCTCGGGTCAGCGGGGTGCGACTGTTCCTCTTGGCGGCAGGGGCGGCGGTGGCCCTGCCGGCGGCCATGTTGCCGACGGCACTGGCCGGCACCACCGATGGCAGCGCGTGGGCGGTCACCGCCACCCGGGCCGAGCCCGCCGTCCCCGGCGCCACCCTCGTCGGGTCGGCCCCCCCCGGCATGCCGATGCGGGTGGCCGTGGCGCTCGAGCTGCGCAACAAGCCGGTGCTCGACCACGTCGTGAGCAACAGGCAGACGATCACCGCCGACCAGTTCCAGTCCGCCTTCGCCCCCACTGCGGCCCAGGACTCGGCGGTCGCCGGCTACCTCCGCCAAGCCGGACTGACCAATGTGCAGATCGAGCCGGGCGGGATGCTGGTATCGGCCACCGGGACCGCGGCCACGGTCGAGTCGGCCTTCCACACCAAGCTCGATCGGTATTCGATCGCCGGCCGGTCGGTCTTCGCCAACGTGGCCCCGGCGTCGGTCCCCAGCCGCCTGGGCCCCTACGTCGCCTCGGTCCTCGGTCTCCAGGACGTCGTGACCATAACCGTCCCGAAGGCGCCCCGTGCCAACGCCAACCAGCTGGCCGCCAGCCGCACCGCCGCGCCCCCCGACCCGAACAACATCGGGGCGCTGTACACGCCGCCCGATATGTGGAAGTTCTACGACGCCACCACCGTGCCGGCCGGCTCGAAGACGCCTATCGCCATCTTCGCCGAAGGCAACCTGACCGACACCATCAAGCAGCTCCGCTTGCAGGAGGCCGCGTACAAGCTTCCCGTGGTGCCCGTCCAGGTGGTCCCGGTCGGGCCAGCCAGCCCCGACACCAGCGCCGACGTCGAGTGGAAACTCGACACCCAGAGCTCGACCGGGATGGCGGACGGGGTGGCCAAGCTCGTCCTCTACGACACCACCACGCTGAGCGACACGGACATATCACTGGAGTTCAGCCGCTTCGCCGCGGCCGCCCCCGGCACCGCCACCTACGCCAAAGCGGGGTCGGCCTCCTTCGGCGAGTGCGAGTACCAGGCCTTCCTCGACGGGGCGATGCTGGCCGTGGACCAGGCCTTCGAGGAGGCCGCCGCCCAGGGCAAGACCATGTTCGTCAGCTCGGGCGACCAGGGCGGGTTCTGCCCCTATGTCGACACCAACGGCATCGGCCCCGGAGGCCCCCCCGGTGAGAGCTACCCGGCCTCCTCCCCGTACGCGGTGGCCGTCGGGGGGACGAGCCTGTTGTCCAACACCGACTTCAGCTACAACACCGAGACCGTCTGGTACACCTCCGGCGGAGGTATCAGCGACTTCGAATCGCCCCCGTTCTGGGAGGCCGGAGTGGCCCCCAACGTGGGCACCGTGTGTCCCCCGGCGCAGGGCGCCGTCAGCTGCGGCCGGGCCCTTCCGGACGTGGCCATGGACGCCGACGCGCTCATCTCCCCGGGCGTGTACTACGACGGCGGCCAACCCAACGGGCAAGGCGGCACCAGCCTGGCGTCCCCTCTCTCCCTGGGGACATGGGCCCGCCTGGAGTCGGCGCACTACAGCGCACTCCCCGGCCAATACGACCAGCTCGGATTCGCGGCGCCACTCCTCTACGGCGCCTACCAGTCGACCGGCTTCCACGACATCGTCGTCGGCGACAGCGGTCCGTACCCCGCCACACCCGGCTTCGACTACGCCACCGGAATGGGCAGCTTCGACGTGGCCCAGATGGAGAAGGACATCGTCAAGCCGCCCCCGCCGCCCATCTCCGGGCCCACGACGTTCTACCTGCACGGTTCGGCCCCGCTCGACGAGACGGACAGCTACCCCGAGGTGAGCGCCAACTTCTTGAGCATGGACCCGACGGTTCCGACCGGTTCGGTGCCCGACACCCACGAGATAACGAGCTATGTCGCCGGCCCCAACACCGACTGCGCCGGGAACAACTTCTTCCCGGTGTGGCTGGGCAAGCTGCACGGCACAGTGACCGGGACGGTGACCCTGACCCTCAACACCGTCTCCAGCCCGGCCGCCCAGGTCGAGGTGGATCTGTGGCCGGACGTCGCCAGCCAGGTATGCGTCTCCAACCTGCCGGGGGGCAGCACCTCGCTACCTCCGCCGATCGGCAGCCAAGTGGTCGCCCTCCCCGCAGGCTCGGGGTCGGTCACCGTCACCTTCCAGAACGTCAACACCGCGGTGGCCCAGAACCTGATGCTCCAGGTGAAGCCGGTCTCCGGTCCCAACGGGACGGTGTCGCCGATGGTGGCGAGGGCTGTCTACGACGCCACGTCCTACGAGTCGGCACTGAAGCTCACGTGCACGCCGGCGAAGGGCACGACCAGCTGCTAGCCGGCGACGTCGAGCTATCCCGGAATTCGATCTAATCATTCAGCTATATTGGCGTGATGCGGGTCGATGCCAACCTTCCGAAGGCGATCGGGCAGACGGAGTCCGCCGCGGCACAGCTGCAAGCCGACGGATTCGACGGAATCTGGATCGGGGAGACCCAGCACGACCCCTTCCTCATGGCCCTCCGGGCGGCCGACGCCACTGAGACTCCCACGGTGGGCACCGCCGTGGCCATCGCCTTCGCCCGCAGCCCGATGACCCTCGCCTACAGCGGTTGGGATCTGGCCGACTACTCCCGGGGCCGGTTCGTGCTCGGCCTCGGCTCACAGGTCAAGCCGCACATCGAGCGCCGGTTCTCCATGCCGTGGTCGCATCCCGCGGCCCGCATGCGGGAGCTGGTGCTGGCCTTGCGGGCGATCTGGCACAGCTGGTCGGACGGGTCGTCCCTGGACTTTCGCGGCGACTTCTACACCCACAACCTGATGACCCCGTTCTTCCGGCCCGAGCCGCATTCGTGGGGCGCTCCCCCGGTCCTCCTTGCCGGAGTGGGCGAACGGATGACCGAAGTGGCGGGCGAGGTCGCCGACGGGTTCCTCTTCCACGCCTTCACCACGGCCCCCTATCTGGCCGACGTGACCTTGCCGGCGCTCAAACGGGGCCGGGGCGCGGCCGGCCGTGACGCCCTCGGAAGCTTCGACATCGCCGGCCCCGCCTTCGTCGCCACCGGGCGGGACGAAGCGGAGCTGGCCCGAGCCGTCCGGGGGACCAGGGCTCAGATCGCTTTCTACGCCTCGACCCCGGCCTACCGGCCCGTGCTCGAGCACCACGGTTGGGCCGACCTGCAGCCCGAGCTCACCAAGCTGAGCAAGGAGGGACGGTGGGAGGACATGGGCGACGCCATCGACGACGAAGTCCTCCATGCCTTCGCCGTCGTGGGGCCCCCGGAGGAGGCGGGACGCGGCCTTCGCGAGCGCTGGGCCGGCACCGCCACCCGGATCACCCTGTACACCCCCTACCCGTGCGACCCAGAGACGCTGCGGCAGGTCGCCGGCGCGGCGCGGGGCTGACCCGCCCTCAGGTCTGATCGGCCAGCCAGCGCTCGAACCCGGCGAAGTGGGCATCCTTCTCGCGGGCCACCCAGACACCTGACGCCCGACCGAGGACGGCGCCCGAGGAGGCC
>DATGAX010000473.1:0-3780 GCA_035312965.1 Acidimicrobiales bacterium | reverse complement strand
GACGGCGACCTTGCCCTGCACCGAACGGGACAGCCTGCTGAGCCGGGCCACGGCCCGGAGTATACGAATCGCCGGGCCGGCGCCACTCCAGGCGTCGAGGGGGCCTCAGGCGCCGGGAGCGCCGCGGCCGGCGGTCAGGCCCAGCGCGGGACCGGGGTCCGCATGAGGGACAGCAGCGTCTCGAACTCGGCGCCTTTCAGCCAGTAGTCGTCGGCCCCCAGGCGGAAGGCCTCCTGGCGGAAGCCGTCGGCCTCCAGGGCGGTGGCCACGACGATACGGGCCCCACCGACGACGTTGCGCAGGAGCGGCAGGGCCTCCAGGCCGCCGATGCCGGGCATGGCCAGGTCGAGGACGATCACGTCGGGGGAGTAGCGCTGCGCCAGGCCGACCGCGTCGCGACCATCGGATGACTCGGCCACCACCTCGAACGACCCCTCCGATTCGAGCAGCGCCTTGAGCACGGCGCGCAGGCCGGCGTCGTCGTCGACCAGGAGCACGCGTTGCAGCCTGCCTTCGTCCCCAGCTGGGTCCGAGGGCTCGTAGCCGCCGTGACGCTCCATCCCAGACACCTGTCCCGGAAGGGTAGCGGAGGACGGCCGGCGCAGCCCGGTTGGGCCTCCGGTCAGCCTCCGGCCACCGCCCGCAGCTGCTCGATGCGCTCCACCACCGAGGCCAGATCGGCGGCCTTGTCCAGGACCGCCCCGGCCCACAGGGAGTCCTGAGGGGACACCTCGGACGGATGGACCGAGCTCAGGATGACCACGACCGAGTCGGGCGACGCCTCCCGCAACTGCGGGAGTGCCGAATGCCCGTCGCAGCCCGGCATTAGCAGGTCGAGAAGGATGACATCCGGCTTGAGCATCCTGGCCCAGGCCACCGCCTCGTTGCCGTCACCCGCCTCGCCCACGACCTGGAAGCGGCCGTCCACCTCGAGGGCCACGCGGAGGGCGGCCCGCACGCCCGAGGAGTCGTCGACGATGAGCACTCCGCCGCGCGGTTGGAGGTGACGAGGTACCCGGTCCAGGAGCCACTCGTCGATCTCGGCCGGGGTGGCCGGCGCCTTCCAGTTGAACCCCTGAGCCTGCGTGCACCCGAGGCGGGCGAGTATCTCCAACTGGTCCAGGGTCTCCACGCCCTCGGCGACGGTTTGGAGGCGCAGCGCCCCGGCCAGCGTGATGATGGTCTGGGCGATGGCCACGTCCTCGGCGTTGCGGCCCAGGCCCGACACGAACGACCGGTCGATCTTGAGCGCGTCGACGGGGAGGCGCCGGAGGTAGCTGAGCGCGGAATAGCCGGTGCCGAAGTCGTCGATGGCCAGCCCGACCCCGAGCTCCTTGAGCTGGTGCAGCTTCGACATGACGCTCTCGGTCTCTTGGACGGTGACGCTCTCGGTGATCTCGAGGACGAGTGCCGACGGGTCGAGGTCCGCCCCCTCGAGCGCCGATCGCACGTCTTCGATGAGGTTGGGGTGCAGGAGCTGGCGGCCCGAGAGGTTGACCGACATGGTCAGTGGCCGCTGCATGGTGGTGCGCCACCGGTGCGCCTGCCGGCACGCCTCGGCCAGCACCCAGGCACCGATCGGGACGATGGCCCCGGACTCCTCGGCGAGGGGCACGAAGTGCTCGGGGCTGAGGACCATGCCGTGGGGCCGCTGCCAGCGGAGCAGGGCCTCGAAGCCGGTGACCTCCCCGTCGTTGACGGCGACGATGGGCTGGTACACGACGCGCAGCTCCGCCCGTTCGAGGGCGTGGTCCAGCTCGTTGCGCAGACCGGCCCGGGCGATGGCGGCGGCCCGCATGGACGGCTCGAACGCCTCGTAGCGCCGCTTGCCCCGGGCCTTCGCCACGTAGAGGGCGGCGTCGGCCGCGGCGAGGAGCCCTTCGGAACCCTCGGCCGCCTCGCTGAGCACCATGCCGATGCTGGCCTGGGCCTCGAGCAGGTGGCCGCGCAGGTCGATCGGCTCGGCCAGGGCGGCGAGGACCCGCTCGCAGGCCACGGTGGCCCGGTCCCCGTCGGCGCCTTCGAGGAGGATGGCGAACTCGTCGCCGCCGAAACGGGCGACCGTGTCCTCGTCGCGGACGCACGAGCTGAGGCGGCTGGCCACGACCCGCAGCACCTGGTCGCCGGTGGCGTGGCCCAAGGTGTCGTTGATCGACTTGAAGTCGTCGAGGTCGAGGAACAGCACCGCGAAGGACGAGCCCTGACGGGCGACCCGGGCCCGGGCGTGGTCCACCCGCTCGGTGAAGAGGGCCCGGTTGGCCAGCCCGGTCACGATGTCGTGCCAGGCCCGGTGCCGCAGCTCCTCCTCGAGAGCGACCCTCTCGCTCACGTCCCGCGTGTTGAGCACGATGCCGCGGACACCCGGGTCGTGGCGCAGATCGGTGACCACCGTCTCGACGTCCCGCCAGGAGCCCACGGCGTCGGCCAGGCGGCACTTCACGAGGGCGGGCGTACCACCGTCGCGGTCGGCCGCGTTGAGCTGGGCGACCAGATCCTCGGCGTCGTCGGGGTGGGCCCAGTCGGTGACGAGCCGCCCGAGCAGGGATTCGGGCTCGATCCCGAACACCGAGGTGACCGACGTGCTCTGGTAGGAGATCCGCCCTTCCCCGTCGACCACGGTGATGACGTCGGACGAGTTCTGCACGAGCGAGCGGAAGCGAGCTTCGCTGCCGGCCACGTGCTCCAGTGCGGCGCCGGCCAGGGTGGTCACGAACGCCGCCAGCTGGACCTCCTGGTCGCCGAACAGGCCGGTGATGTGCCGGCTCAGCACGTAGATCACCGCCACCGGCCGGCCGTCACAGAAGATGGGGGCGCACAGGGTGGAGCGGGCGTTGGACAGCACCATCGACTCGCTCGAGTCGTCGGCCGGAGACTCCCCCGCCACGACCGGCCCGGCCACGTCCAACGCCCGGCGTACGAGGCCATGGCTGATCCGGCCGAGGGGTGCCCCCGACTCGGTGATGTCGACTTCCTCCCAGTCGGAGGCGGTCGGCAGCTCCACGATGTGGCAGTGCTCGGCCCGCAGCAGCCGCTGGGCGGCCCGCCGGACGGCCTCGTACACCGCGTCGGGGGAGGGCGCGGCGCTGATCTCGTGGCTGGCTTCCAGCAGCGTGGAGAACCGATCGGCCAGGGAGAACGTCCAATCGACGTCGGCCGGCGGCGCCCCGGCTGAGGCCGGCGCGGCCTGAGGCCGGCCGGGACGGGCCGGCGCCGGCCCGTCGCCGTGGAGGCGGCCGATCTCCTCCTCCGCCCTGCGCCCCAGTTCGAGCTCGGAGGCGGCGCCCTGCTCCTCGGCCACAGCGAGGCTGCGGGCGATGAGGCGCCCGGCCCGGCGGGGTCGCCCGCCCATGGCCGCGACCAGGGCCGCCTCCCGCCGGGCGTGGGGCAGGTTGTTCCGGTACCAACGGGCCTCCGAGAGGGCCTGCCGGGCGGCTCGGCGGGCCTGGCGCAACGCCTTCCGGCGCTCTACTCCGGCCACCGCGGGCAGGGACGCGGCCCGGCCCCTTCTGGCCGTGGCGGCCCACGCCGAAACGGGCGCGACGTACTCCTGGCGGAGGCCGGCCGCCTTCTTGATCCGCGCCGCGTCCTCGACCATGTCGCAGGCGGCCGCCCAGTCGCCCTCGGAGATCAGACGGACCGTCTCCGCCAGGCGGACCTCGACCGAGGTGTGGGCATCATCCGTGCCGAGGGACAGCTCGGCGGCCACCAGCTCGGCCGGGACGTTGCCCTCCGAAGCCCGGGCCCACGCCGACAGCGCGATACCCCGGGAGCTCTGGTCGC
>DATGAX010000472.1:0-2642 GCA_035312965.1 Acidimicrobiales bacterium | reverse complement strand
GCTGTCCACGATCCTCCTGTTCAGCATTCCGATCGCGGCGGTCGTGCTGGGGTCGGTCGTGGCCCGGATGATCCCGGCGTTCCGCGTGATGCAGGAGCGCATCGACCAGATCAACCGGGTGCTCAGAGAGCAGATCACCGGCATCCGGGTGGTGCGGGCGTTCGTTCGCGAACCCCAGGAGCGGCGCCGGTTCGCCGCGGCCAACGACCAGTTGACGGAGACGTCGCTGCGGGCCGGGCGGCTCATGTCCGCCATGTTCCCGACCGTCAACATCATCATCAACGCCTCCAGCGTGGCCGTCCTGTGGATCGGAGCCGACCGCATCCAGTCCCACCAGATGCAGGTCGGTTCCCTCGTGGCCTACCTCTCGTACCTGATCCAGATCCTGATGTCGGTGATGATGGCGACGTTCATGATCTCGATGATCCCGAGGGCGGCTGTCTCGGCCGGACGGATACAGGAGATCCTCGATACGGACTCCACGGTCACCAGCCCGGAGCGCCCGGTGGCGGCGCAGTCGACCGGCGGCCGGGTGGAGTTCCGCCACGTCGGCTTCCACTACCCGGGGGCCGACCACTCCGTCCTCAGCGGCATCTCGTTCACCACCCTGCCCGGGCAGACCACGGCCATCGTGGGCAGCACCGGTGCCGGCAAGACCACGCTGTTGCAACTCGTCCCCCGCCTCTTCGACGCCACTGACGGGGCCGTGCTGCTCGGTGGGGAGGACGTGCGCGGCCTCGACACCAAGGTGGTGTGGTCGACGGTGGGGCTGGTGCCCCAGCGGCCGTACCTGTTCTCGGGGACGGTGGCCAGCAACCTCGCCTACGGCAAGCCGGACGCCACCGAGGCCGAGATGTGGGAGGCGCTGGAGGTCGCACAGGCGGCCGACTTCGTACGGGCCATGCCCGGTGCGCTCGAGGCCCGCATCGAGCAGGGTGGCACCAACGTGTCGGGCGGCCAGCGCCAGCGGTTGGCCATCGCCCGGGCCCTGGTGCGCAAGCCCGAGATCTACCTCTTCGACGACAGCTTCTCGGCTCTGGACCTGGCCACCGACGCCCGGCTGAGGGCCGCGCTCAAGCCGTTCACGGCCGGGGCGGCGGTGCTCATCGTCGCCCAGCGGGTGTCGACCATCACCTCGGCCGACCAGATCATCGTCCTGGAGGACGGCGAGATGGTCGGCCAGGGCACCGACCAGGAGCTGCGGGCCAGCTGCCCGACCTACGCCGAGATCGTCCGGTCCCAGCTCGGGGAGAGAGTGGCGTGACGGCGGTCGACGCGCGGGACGGCGAGCGGGACGAGGCGCGGGACGGCGAGCAGGATGACGCGGCCAGGGTCTCGCCCACCGAGACCAGGCCGGTCGGCCGGTTCAACGCCATCGGGGTCCCGACCGAGCGGTCGAAGAACTTCGGTGCGGCGGTGCGCGAGCTGGGCCGCCTCCTGTCCAGTGAGCGGGGGCGCCTGATCCTGGTGGCGGTCCTGTCGGTCGGGAGTGTGGTGAGCCAGGTGTTCGGGCCCAAGGTGCTGGGCCACGGGACCGACCTCATCATCCGCGGCATCGGGCACGGGCACATCGATTTCGGCCGCCTGCACGGCGTGCTGATCGAGGCCCTGGTGCTGTACACGGGGTCGGCCGCTCTGTCGCTGCTGACCGCCTTCACCCTGGCCGGCGTGGTGCAGCGCTTGATGTTCAGGTTGCGGCGGTCGGTGGAGGACAAGATCCACGCCCTGCCGCTCAGGTACATCGACCACGAGTCGCGCGGGGATCTGCTCAGCCGGGTGACCAACGACATCGACAACATCGCCCAGTCCCTGCAGCAGACGCTGTCCCAGATGCTCAACTCGGTGCTGCTGTTGGTGGGGGTGGCGGTGATCATGTTCACCATCTCGCCGCTCCTGGCCGCGGTGGCGCTCACGACCGTTCCCGTCTCGGTCTTCCTGATGCAGAAGATCGGGAGCCGGGCCCGCCCCCGCTACATCGCCCAGTGGCGGGCCACCGGCGGGCTCAACGCCATCGTCGAGGAAACGTTCACCGGCCACGCCATCGTCAAGTCGTTCGGGCGCCAGGAGGAGGTCGAGGCGGCGTTCCGGGAGAAGAACGACGAGCTGTTCGAGTCGTCGTTCGGGGCCCAGTTCATGTCCAGCCTCATGCAGCCGGCGACCATGTTCCTGGCCAACGTCCAGTACGCCATCGTGGCCGTGGTCGGCGGGCTGAGAGTCGCCAGCGGCGCCATCAGCGTCGGCGACGTGCAGGCCTTCGTGCAGTATTCACGCACCTTCTCCATGCCGCTCACCCAGCTGGCGTCGATGATGAACATCTTCCAGTCCGGCATCGCCTCGCTCGAGCGGGTGCTCGAGTTCCTCGACGCCGAGGAGCAGAGCCCCGATCCCGACACCCGCCTGCCGGCGGTCAAGGGCCGGGTGGCCTTCGAGGACGTGACCTTCTCCTACGACCCGGAGCGCCCCCTGATCGAGTCGTTGTCCCTGGTGGCCGAACCGGGGCAGACCATCGCCATCGTCGGGCCCACCGGTGCGGGCAAGACCACGCTGGTCAACCTCATCATGCGCTTCTACGAGCTGGACGGCGGCCGGATCACGTTGGACGGTACCGATATCGCAGCCATCTCCCGGGCCGAGCTGCGGTC
>DATGAX010000471.1:0-2217 GCA_035312965.1 Acidimicrobiales bacterium | reverse complement strand
CCCCTCGAGGCTGGAGTTGAAGAGGCCGTCGGGGTCTTCCAGGGCAGCGCCCTGGAAGAAGGTCAACTTGACCACCCTCTTGTAGGCCTCGCCGGTGCAGATCCCGCCGTCGTGGGACCACACCGGCGTGCCCGGGCTCGTGGCCTTGGCCCACTTCCACTCCTCGACCACGTCAGGGTCGGCGTTCTTGATGACGGCCCGCACCCGGCTCAGGATCTGGCCCCGCCAGTCCCCGAGCTCGGCGATCCGCTCGTCTATTCGTTTCGGCGCGTCCACTTCCGCGCCCGTCCCGTCAGCTGGCATATCGCCGGATACTAGATGGCCTTCGCTAGGGTCGACCGGCACAACGACGCCATCAGCGGTGGCGGCGGCGCTACGGGGAGGTGGGCGAATGACCGGCCCTTGGTCCGAGGAAATCAGCTACGCACACGGCGCCTCTGCCACCCCGCTGCTCGGCCAGACGATCGGCGAGGCATTGGAGCGGGCGGCGTGGGCGTTCGGGACCCGGGACGCGCTGGTGGACGTGCCCACGGGTCGGCGCTGGACGTATGCCGAGTTGGACGCCGACGTCGACGTGCTCGCCTGCGGGCTCCTCGAAGCCGGCGTAGCCAAGGGAGACCGGGTCGGGCTGTGGGCGCCCAACTGCCCCGAGTGGACGCTCGTGCAGTTCGCCACCGCCAAGGTCGGCGCCATCCTCGTCAACGTCAACCCCGCCTACCGCACCCACGAGCTGGCCTATGCCCTCCGGCAGTCAGGGTGCCGGCTCCTGGTCAGCGCCACCACGTTCAAGACCTCCGACTACGTGGAAATGGTCGGCGCCGTCCGGGCGGAACTCCCTGCGCTCGAGCAGGCCATCTTCCTCGGCCGGCCGGAGTGGGACGGGCTGCTCGAGCGAGGGCGCCAGGCTGACCCGGAGCAGCTCCGTTCCCGCGCCGCCGAGCTGTCCTTCGACGATGCCATCAACATCCAGTACACGTCGGGCACGACCGGGTTCCCCAAGGGCGCCACCCTGTCGCACCACAACATCCTCAACAACGGCTTCTTCGTCGGGGAGCTCTGCGGCTACACCGAGGCCGACCGGGTGTGCATCCCGGTTCCCTTCTACCACTGCTTCGGGATGGTGATGGGCAACCTGGGGGCGGTCACGCACGGCGCCTGCATGGTGATCCCCGCTCCGTCCTTCGACGCCGCGGCCACACTCGACGCGGTCGGGACGGAGAAGTGTACGAGCCTGTACGGGGTGCCGACCATGTTCATCGCCGAACTGGCACTGCCCGACTTCGCCGACTACGACCTCGGCTCGCTCCGCACCGGGATCATGGCCGGGTCGCCGTGCCCGGTGGAGGTCATGAAGCGAGTGGCGGGGGAGATGGGTTGCGAGCAGATCACCATCTGCTACGGCATGACCGAGACATCCCCGGTATCGACCCAGACCCGCGTCGACGACGATCTGGAGCGCCGGGTGACGACGGTGGGCACCGTGCATCCCCATGTGGAGGTCAAGATCGTCGATCCCGAGTCCAAGCTCACGGTGCCGCGGGGCGCGCCGGGGGAGTTCTGCACGCGGGGCTATTCGGTCATGCTGGGCTATTGGGACGAACCCGAGAAGACGGCCGAGGCCATCGACGCCGCGGGCTGGATGCACACCGGCGACCTGGCCACCATGGACGGCGCCGGCTATCTCAACATCGTGGGCCGGATCAAGGACATGGTGATCCGAGGGGGCGAGAACGTCTATCCCCGGGAGATCGAGGAGTTCCTCTACACCCATCCGGCGGTGGCCGACGTCCAAGTGATCGGGGTGCCGGACCAGAAGTTCGGCGAGGAGATCTGCGCCTGGGTCCGGCTACGGGACGGCACGTCGGCCACCGAGGAGGAATTGCGCGCCTTCTGCCGGGCCTCCATGGCCCACTTCAAGGTGCCCCGCTACGTGCTGTTCGTAGAGGAATTCCCGATGACGGTCACGGGCAAGATCCGCAAGATAGAGATGCGGGAGATCTCCGTCGACCGCCTCGGCCTGCGGGGGGCGGCTGGCACCCGTACCGCTTGAGTGGTGCCCGCCGCCCCCCGGCCCGCCTAGGAGGCTGTTGAAGAACCCGTTGCTGTGCGGGCGGTTGGGGCATAGGTTCGTGGTGCGAGTCCGGGCGTTGTCTGACCGAAGCGCCGGTGTTTGAGGTTTTAGCCGGCCACCCTGGTGGACTTGGTCGTTGTAGTGGT
>DATGAX010000470.1:0-3838 GCA_035312965.1 Acidimicrobiales bacterium | reverse complement strand
AGCCTTACCGGGGTAGGCCGCGTCGGGTTGGGGCCGGCCGTGTCGGGGGCGGGCCGTCGTCGGGGCCGGCCGTCGTCGGGGGGGCGGGCGTCGTCGGGGGCGGGCGTGTCCGGGGGGCGGGCGTGTCCGGGGGCGGCCGTTTCTGTGAAGGAAAAAGTGGGCTATTCCCTACTTTTCCTTCACAGAACGACTTTCGCTTCACAGAAAAGGCGCCTCGACGCCGAACGCCGGCTCACGGCGACGCGGCCGCTTCGGGCGGCACGGCGGGGCTGGAGCTCTCGAGGGCGTTGCCCAGGTTGGCCATCATGACCAGGGCCAGCGCCACCCACTCCCGGCCGTCGAGGTGCTGGCCCAGGACGGCGAATCCGGCCGCCGCGGCCAGGGCCGGGTCGAGGCTCATCATCACCCCGAAGGCCCGCGGGGTGACCTGGCGCAGGGCGAGCAGCTCGAGGCTGTAAGGGATGACCGACGACATGATCGCGACCAGCACGCCGAGGCCGAGCACCGAGGGGCGCAACAGCGTGCCGCCTCCGGCGGCCAGGCCGAAGGGCAGCACGGCCACCGCCCCGACGGCCATGGCCCACGACAGCCCGGACAGCGACTCGAAGCGCCGCCCCGTCTCCTTGCTCAACAGTATGTAGGCCACCCACAGGGCCCCGGCCAGCACCGCGAACAGCAGCCCTCCGGCATCGAGACGGTGGCCGACGCCGGAGGCCAGAAGGGCCACCCCGGCCCCCGCCCCCGCCGCCCACAGCCCGTCCAACCACCGCCGGGACGACACGAGTGCGAGCACCATCGGACCGGAGAACTCGATGGTGACGGCCACGCCCAGCGGGATGCGGGTCAGCGCTTCGTAGAAGGACAGGTTCATGGCCGCCAGCACCAGTCCGAAGGCGACCGCCACCACCCGATCGGACGCCGACGTGGACCCGGACGCCGACGTGGACCCGGACGCCGACGTTGACCCGGACGCCGACGCCGACAGGGACCCGGACCCGGACCCGGACCCGGACCCGGACACCGACGCCACCCCCGCCGACCCGGACCCCGCCCCCCGGCGCCGCCCCCAGGCCCGGGTCGCCCCGGCCAGGACCACCGCCGCCACCACCAGGCGGAGGGTCACCGCCCCCGCCGGCCCGACCCGCCCGAACAGGCGGGTGGCGAACGCCGCCCCGAACTGGACCGACACGGCACCGGTCCCGACCAGCGCCACCGCCGGGGGGCGGGTCACCGACAACGCCCGGGCGGTGCTCACCGCTCGATGGTACGGGCGGCACCGGGCGTCGCATCCGGGGCCCGGAACACCTGGTTGGCCCACCACGCCGGCAGCCGCACCGGTTGGGGCGGGGTCCGGCCCGAGATCAGGATGGCCGTACCGGCCGGCTGCTGGCTCACCGACTCCACCGGCAGGCGGCGCTGCCGGTGCGGGTTCCAGCTGACGGTGGGCGCGCCCCGGCCCGGCGACCACCACGGGCCCCGGCTGACGCTGCGGGCCGGCACGTCGACCTCGCCGCCGAGACGCGACACCAGCTCCAGCGTGGCCAGATCCCCTATCCCGGGCAACACCACCTTGGCGCCGAACAGGGACAAGAAGCCGTCGGCCGCCGGCCCCCACCTCTCCCGGGCCTGCGACAGGTCCTGCAGGCAGCCCAGGGTCAGCACGCCCTGGCCGCCGCCCTCGCTGACCATGGCGGGCAGGTCGGGCAGCGGCGCGATGTTGGCCATCTCGTCGAGCACCAGCGTCAAGGGCGCCGGTCGCTCCGTGGCCGCGTACGCCCCGGCCCGGGCCTGGTCGAGGAACGCCACGACGATGGGCGCCACCAGGTCCTGGTGGCGGGCCGGGGCGCACACGTACACGGTGTCGCGGGTGTGGACCAGGCGGGCCGGATCGAAGTTGACGGGCCGGGTGTGGTCGAGCACCTGCTCGGACCGGTAGGCCGCCAGTATCCCGGCCGCCGAGGACCAGATCCCCGACTGCTCGCGCGGGTCGGTCGCCTCTATGCCGGCCAGCACGGCCCGGCCCAGCTTGACCCCCGCCGCGGTCAGCACCGCGGCGGCCGGGCCGGGATCGTGGCCCAGGACCCACCCGACCACCTCGTCCATCCCGGCGCCCTCCAGATGGGCGGCGTGGAGCAGCGGGGCGAGCAGCGCCTCGGCCCGCTCGGTCCAGTGGGCCGACTCGCCCCGCCGGGCCGCGGGGCGGGCCGCCCCGGCCATGGCCCGGGCCACGGACAGCGATTCGTCCCAGGTTCCGGCCGCCGCCACCGGCGACCAGCGGATGCGCTCCACCCCCTCGGGCGCGTGCATCGCGCCGGACGGGTCGAGCAGCCAGCACCGGCCCAGCCGCTGGCGGTGGGCCAGCGTGACGGCCAGGACATCGGGCTTGGTGCTGGTCACCACGACCGCGCCCGGAGCGCACAGCGTGTTGGGTATGGCCAGGGCGGTGGTCTTGCCCGAACGGGGCGGTCCCAGGACCAGGAGGGACTGCTCCGGCTCGGCCAGGGCCAGGCCGCCGGGGACGGTGCCGGCGTACAGGCGGCCACCTGTCGCGCCCAGCCAGCTCTGAAGATCGTCGAGCGGTGTGGCCATGCCTCCCCCGTACCATCAAGAGGGCGCGCGGCCGATCGGTTATCGAGGCTACCTGGTGTAGAAAGGGGTCATGGCCCGTCCCCTGCTCGGCGACGACGACATCGCCCGCGCCCTCGCCACGGTCTCGTGGACCCGCACCGGCGAACGGTTGACCAAGACGGTCAAGCGGGCCGACTTCCGGGGCGCGCTGGCGTTCGTCAACGCGGTGGGCGAGGTGGCCGAGGAGATGGACCATCACCCGGACATCACCATCTCCTGGAACACCGTGACGCTCGAAGTGACGACCCACGACTCCGGCGGGCTGACCGCCAGCGACTTCGAGCTGGCCCGCCGGATCGACGCCTTGGGGGAAGCCGGGTGACGCCCCCGGATCTGTGCGTGCTGACCGTCCACGCCCATCCCGACGACGAAGCTTCGAAGGGTGCGGCCACGATCGCCCGCTACCACGCCGCCGGCATCCGGACCGTGCTCGTCACCTGCACCGGCGGCGAGGAGGGCGACATCCTCAACCCGGCCATGGACCGCCCCGAGGTCCGCGAGCGCATCGCCGAGATCCGCCGCGACGAGCTGGCCGAAGCGGCCCGGATCATCGGCTACGACGAGGTGGTCATGCTCGGCTACCGCGACTCCGGGATGCCCGACTCGCCGGCCAACGCCGACCCGCGCTCCTTCGCGCAGGCGCCCCTCGACGAGGCGGTCGGCCGGCTGGTGGAGGTGATCCGCCGGACCCGCCCCCAGGTCGTCGTCACCTACCCCGACGACCAGAGCGGTTACCCGCATCCGGACCACCTGCGGGTCAACGAGATCAGCGAGATCGCCTTCGAGGCGTCCGGCGACCCCGACCGCTTCCCCGAGGCCGGCCCGGCCTGGCAGCCCGCCCGCCTGTGCTACGTGCGCTGGTCGGTCAAGCGCATGAAGGCCATGCACGAGAAGTTCCTGGAGTTGGGCCTCGAGTCCCCCTTCCAGGACGAGCGGCTGGCCCGGATCCTCGACGCCGAGGCGGCGGAGCAGGCGGGCACCCCGCCCGAGCGCCCTCGGGTGGTGCTCGACGTGGCCGGCTACACCCACGTCGTGCGGGAGGGCCTGCTGGCCCATGCCACGCAGGTCGACCCCAACTCCCGCCACTGGTTCGGCTTGCCTCCCGAAGTGGCCGACACCGTGTACCCCTATGAGGAGTACGAGGTGGCCCGGGACCTCACCGGCACCGGTCCCTCGGCCGACGACCTCTTCCAGGGGGTGCGGAGCGTCC
>DATGAX010000469.1:0-4946 GCA_035312965.1 Acidimicrobiales bacterium | reverse complement strand
CGCCGCCTGCCGCTTCACCGCCGCCGCTTGAGCCGCCTTCTTGTACGGCAGCGTGTTCCTGGCCGCGCCCCCGAAGGCCATGGCGACCGGCACCGCGATACCGGTCGACTTGGCCGCACCCAGCTTGACCCGCTGGCCGGTCTGGCGCGGCGGCGGCACGGTCAGTCGCCCGGCTGGTCGGCGTCCGGCGCCGCGCCGTCGCCCGGCGTCCCGGATGTCTCCGGCTTCTCGGTGGCCACGCCGTCCCCGGCGGCCGGGCCGGTCGACTTGCGGCCGGACGGTTTGCGGGTGCGCGGCGGCTCGGCCCCGTCGGGCTCGGGGGCGGGGCTGTCGCCGGCCGGATCGGTCCTGACGTCGAGCCCCTCCTCCTCCTCCTCGGATACGGGTCCCTGAGCCGCCAGCTCGATGGTGTCCGACCCGGGAAGGGCCACCGCGCCGGGCGCGTCAGCCGCCGCCCCGCCTTCGGGTGCCTCCTCGCCCGCGATGGTGGTGCCGCCCACCACGATCTCGAGGTGGTACGGGACGTGGGCCGGGCGGGCCGCGTCGACGATGCGGGCCACCGTGGTGCGCCGCAACCCACTGTCGTCGTCCACCCGCAGGCGGACCGTGACGCGGAACTCGGGCGATCCGGGCAGCGCGCTGTCGGCGGTCTGCGACCAGGCACAGCCGCCGCTCTCCTCGATCTCGGGCGTGGCGCCGGCGTACAGCCGTATGTGGGCGGCCAGCCCGGCGGCCGTGCCGCGCACCCGGTAGAGCGCCACCGCCTCCTGGATCAGGCGGCGGCGGCGTTCGAGGGTCCACGTCTCGTCGATGTCCACCCCGACCCAGCTGGCCAGCCAGTCGACGAAGTCGTCGGGGGCCAGCGCCGGATCGAGGTAGGCGGGGAAGCAGTCGAGGGTGGAGAAGATGGGAGCGAGGACGTCGTCGAGGGCGGAGACCATGCGGGTGCAGAAGTCGTCCTCCTGCAGCGCGCTGGGCAGCATGGCGACGAGCGGGTGCGGTGTGGGCAGCCCCTCGACCAGGCCCCGCATGGGCAGGTTGATAGCACTGCTGGCCAGCTCCTGACTGCGCCGGCTGGAAACGACGTAGGCCACGGCTAGTTGTCCAGCACCCGGACCTGGTGCTCGTAAGAGAACACCAGCGCGTTGGGCGCCACCTCGACCCGCTGGGCGGCCTGGCCCCGCTCCCCTGTGATGGGGTTGGCGGCGAAGAGGCGGACGTCCTCGACCAGCTCGGTGCCGGGCAGACGCTGCAGGAGGGCGTACACCTCTCCCATGTGCACCGGCCGGCCGAACGCCCATCCCGTCCCGTCGTGGCCCCCGCTGATCGGGTGCAGGTACGCGTAGATGGCATCGGTGGCGGACCGCTGCAGGCGGCCCGGATCGGCCCAGGGACGGGCCCGGAGCATGGCCACCACGGTGACCCCCTGGTAGGCCGGCGGCTCGACCAGCACCCGGGCGCCGAGCGTGCGGCGCGAATCCAGGAAGTTGGCCACGTTGGCCAGTGTCTCGGCCGGAGGCACCAGCTGCTCGAAGGACAAGCGGCCCTCCTCGCCGTCGGCCACCGCCGGGACGATCAGGACGCGCACGCCCCCCGCCTCCTCGTCGGACGCCGCCGGCACGGCCTTGACGCGGGCCGCCTCGGGGGCCGCCTCCTTGGCCAGCTGCTCGTAGTCCTCGGCCGTCACGGCCCGGCCCAGCGTCCGCATCACGACGGGGCCGCGGACCTTGGCCTCTTCCAGATCCTCCCCGTCGATACCGCCGACCGCGGCGAAGCGGTTCTCCACGCGCGACACGTAGGGGATGGTCGTGCGGCACACCCGGATGCTCGATGTGGCCACGTTGCCCTGGCTGCCGCCGCCGGTGTGGTAGCGCCGCAGGCGCAGCACCGCTCCCTTGGGAGGGACGGCGCCGTAGCTGATCAGCTCCCCGCCGGGTGAACGCACCGCCGGCCCGAGCTGGACCTCACCGCCGACGTAGTCGAGGGAGAACACGCGGTCGTCGGGCCCGCTCTGGGCGAAGTCGTCGACCTGGGTCCAGTCCTGCCAGCCCTCCTCCTCCTCGGAGACCTCCAGGATGAGGTCCTCGCCCGACGGCACCACCGGCGCCCGCGACACGTAGAACCGCTGCCCCGGAACGCCTTCGGACTCGCCGATGACATCGCCTTCGATCACCTCGGCCTGGACGGCGTCGACGGTCCCGCCGATGGTGGTCGCTTCGATCTGCTTGATGACCGGCGAGCTGCTGTAGAACGGCTGATCCTCTTCCGGCGTCGTCACGCGGGCCCGTATCCAACCGGCCCGCAGGTTGTGATCGAGGGCCATGGCGTGGGAGGGCGGTACGTGGAGGACGACATCTCCGGCCCGGTTGAGGCCGCCGGTGGTGTCGCGATCGATCTCGCAGGGCACCCAGTTCTCGCCGTCGAAGGCCTCCCAGGCGAGAGGCGGCCACTCCGGGTCGACGCCGATGCCCTCGACGTTGCAGTCGAAGCGCAGGCTCAGGGCGCAGCGGGGCACCGCCGCCGACAGGCCGATCATGAGCACCTCTTCGGGGACCGGCTGGGGGGAGAAGCACTGGAACGGCGACAGCCGGATGGCGTCGGTGTGGTTGCGCCACGTCCCTCCGGTGGGTACCGATGTCACATGGGTCATCTCGCACGGGACGATGTCGAGTTGGTCGGTGGTGGTGAAAGCCACCGACGATCCGACGGCCTCGGTCCGCGGCGTGGCCACCTCCACACCGAGGGGCACCACTACCGGGTTCGGTTGCGGAGCCGACAACCAGAACGTGACCGATGTGCTGGCCGCCGTGGGCGGGAAGAGGTGGACGCCGATCAGCTCCAGGAACTTGATGTAGTTGCGGTCCGGCACCCGGTTGAGCCGGTACAGCACCTGATCGGTCATGTAGGCGAACGTCTCGATCAGGGTCACACCCGGGTCGGACACGTTGTGGTCCGTCCATTCGGGGCAGCGCCGCTGGACCAGTCGCTTGGCGTCGTCGACCAGGTTCTGGAACCGGCGGTCGTCGAGGTTGGGGGCGGGTAACGCCATCGGTTCCTACTCCTCTTCGGGGATGACGTAGAAGGGGAAGACCAGGCTCCGGGGGTCGTAGGAACCCTTCTTCTCGTACACGATGTTGATGTACAGCGTGTTGCGGGAGACCTCGTCCACGCTGACGTGCACGCCCTTGACCTCGATGCGGGGCTCCCAGAACGTGAGGGACTTCTTGACCTCGAGGGCGATGCGCCCGGCGGTGGTGGCGTCGGCCGGGGCGAAGACGTAGTCGTGAATGGCGCAGCCGAAGGCCGGGCGCATCGGCCGCTCACCGGGCGCGGTGGCCAGGATGAGCCTCATGGACCGCTCCAGGTCCCGCTCCTCGCTGGTGAGGGCGATCCCGCCGGACGCGTCGGTGCCGAGCGGGTACTGCCAGCCCTGCCCGACGTAGTTCTCGGCCACGCTGCCTCCTTACGCTCCGCCGAGGCTGATCATCGCCCCGCTCACGCTGACGGACGCGGTCGAGGGGCTGCCCACGCTGAGCGTGGCGGTCGTCTCCCCCCCGACGGCGATGCTGGTGCCGGCGATGTTGAGGGAGAGGGTGTCCTCACCGCCGATGTTGATCTGCGGTGCGTCGAGCGTCAGTTGGCCGCCCGTCGCCGAGATCTTGACGTCGACCATGCCGGTGATCTCGATCTGCCCCATGGAGTTGACGGTGATCTTCATCTGCTCGGCGTCCAATTCGATGGACGTCGGCGGGCTCTCGACCGGCGCGGTCATGATGCTGATGCCCATCTTCTCCGGGCCGTCGTTCCACTGGATCGTGTGGGCCATCCGCGACGCGATGCGCCGGTTGCCCACGACCCCTTCCACGGATGGGGGCGGAAGCGGTGAGGCGATGCCGTTGTAGAGGTTGCCGATCACGAAGGGGTGGTCGATGGACCCGCGGTCGAAGCCGATGAGCACCTCGTCGCCGATCTCGGGAATCCAGAGGAAGCCGCCGCCGATCTTGCTGGCGCCGATCTGCATGACCCGGCACCAGGCGCTGATGTAGGTCGGGTTGAGCCAGGGGAACATCACCTTGACCTGGCCCATCTGCTCGGGATCCTCGTTGTCCACCACCGTGCCGATGACCAGTCCCGGTATGGACGGGCGCGGCGTGCTGCTCGGGGAGGCCCCGGAGCTGAGGGCGTACAGGGAACGGTCCTGGAGGCCTCCGGCCGTCACCCAGGTCGAGTAGCCACCCCCCTCGTGGTCCCAGACGTGACGGGCCTCGGTGCAGATGTAGTAGCCGTCGAAGGGCAGGCCGGCCATGCCGATGCTGACGCTCTCGCCGGCCAATATGGCCGGGTTGCCCTCGCACTCGGCCTCCAACTCGGCCAGGCAGCCGGCTATGCCGGCGGCGATGGACTTGGACCAGGACATGGCCGCACCCTCTTCGGTGAAGGGCCGGCTGGCGTCGAAGAACGGTGTCGCCCCCATCTCGCCCGCCACGCCCGGCGGCAGCACGGCCGGATCGGTGCTCTGAGACATCGACGGGATGGTCGGGAAGGGCGCCAGAACCGGCATGGTGGTCGACGGGTCGTAGCCCGTGACGGTCACCGCCGGCACCTGCTCACCGCTGGTCACGACCGACCTCAGCCGCTTCAGGTTGACGCCGAGCACCATCTGACTTCCCTCGGGCGGGGTCTCGTAGGTCATGGCCGGCGGCAGGCCCTCCTCGGGCTCGGGCGGAGGCCCGAAGTTGAACAGCCCCTCGGCGTCCGCGTAGGCGACATAGCCCTCCAGCGCCGCCAATTGCTGGATGAACACCCATGAGCTGACGTTGGCCTGGCTCAACCAGTCGTAGAGGTTCTCGGTCGGCATGATCTCACCCGGTATGACGGTGGCCTCGGCGAGCAGCATGGTGACGACATCCGAGGCGGTCATCTCGGGGTAGGCCATGGTCTTGGTG
>DATGAX010000468.1:0-4043 GCA_035312965.1 Acidimicrobiales bacterium | reverse complement strand
AGTAGCGCACCGAGGAGTGTGCGTTGACGCTGAGGTTTCCGCTCTCCACGCCCCGCGCCACGCGGATCGCCCGGCCCACGTCCCGGGTCCAGATCGAGCCGGACAGCCCGTACTCGGTGTCGTTGGCCTTCGCGATGGCGTCCGCCTCGTCGCTGAACGGCAGGACCGACACCACCGGGCCGAAGATCTCCGCGCGCCAGTGCCGGTCCCCGGTGGAGCGGGCGAGCAGGACCGTGGGCGGGTACCAGAACCCGGGCCCGTCGGGGCAGTCGCCGCGGAACGCCACGCCCGAACCTTCGGGCACGAATGAGGCGACGGTGTCGCGGTGCGCGGCGCTGATCAGCGGACCCATCTGAGCCGACTCCTGCCCCGGATCCTGGACCTTGACCGCCTTCACCGCCGGCTCGAACAGTTCGAGGAACCGGTCGTAGGCCGACCGCTCGACGAGGATCCGGGAGCGGGCGCAGCAATCCTGACCGGCGTTGTCGAAGACGCTCATCGGCGCCGAGGCCGCGGCCTGTTCGATGTCGGAGTCGGCGAACACGATGTTGGCGCTCTTGCCTCCGAGCTCCAGCGTCACCCGCTTCACCTGCTGCGCGCAGCCGGCCATCACCCGCTTGCCCACTTCGGTCGAACCGGTGAACACGACCTTGCGGACGGCGGGATGGGTGACGAACCGCTCGCCGACCACCGATCCGGAGCCCGCTATGACGGTGAACACGCCTTCCGGGATTCCGGCCTCCAGGGCCAGGTCGCCGAGGCGCAGGGCGGTGAGCGGCGTCAGCTCGGCCGGCTTGAGCACGACCGTGTTGCCCGCGGCCAGCGCGGGGGCGAAGCCCCAGCCGGCGATCGGCATCGGAAAGTTCCACGGCACGATGACTCCGACCACGCCGAGAGGCTCCTGGAACGTGATGTCGATCCCGCCCGGGACGGGTATCTGCCGGCCGAAGAGCCGCTCCGGCGCGGCGGAGTAGTAGTCGAGGCAGTCCCGGACATTGCCGGCCTCCCATCGGGCGTTGCCGATGGTGTGCCCCGAGTTGGCCACCTCCAGCCGGGCCAGCTCCTCGAGGTGATCGTCGACCACCCCGGCGAACCGGCGCAGGAGACGGGCCCGGTCGCCTGGTCCGATCCGTCGCCACGTGTCGAAGACGCGGGCGGCGCGGTCGATGGACGCATCAGCATCGACCAGAGCGGTGCGCTCCAGCTCGGCGACGACCTGCTCGGTCGCGGGGTTGATGACCCGGGTCGTGCTCACCCGTGGCTCGCCGTCCGGTAGTCCGAGGCCGCCTGCACCAGGGCCTCGAACAGGCGGTCGTCCGCCGGGTCCGTCTCGGGGTGCCACTGCACGCCCAGCGCGAAGCGGCGCCCGGGCACCTCGGCCGCCTCGATCGTGCCGTCCGCCGCCTGCGCCACGGACCGTAGGCCCTGCCCCAGGTGGTCGACGGACTGGTGGTGGTGGCACAGGCCTTCGGTCGACGTGCCGACGACGGATGCCAGCACCGAGTCCGGTGCGACGGAGATCGCTACGGGTGACATGGTCCCCCGAACCTGGCGGTGGGCCTCCGTACCTGTGATCTCGGGCAGGTGCTGGTGGAGGGTCCCCCCGAGCGCCACGTTCATGACCTGTAAGCCGCGGCAGACGGCCAGCAATGGCATGTCCACCTCCACCGCAGCCATGCACAGGGCCGATTCCCAGGCGTCGCGTTCTGGGCGGGGCCGGTCGGTTTCGGTGTGCGCCTCTGCTCCGTAGAGGGACGGGTCGACGTCGGGTCCGCCCGTCACGACCAGACCGGACAGCGCGCCGAGCACCACGCCCGGGTCCGACGGTGTCGGGGGCAGGAGCACCGGGATGCCGCCGGAGCGGGTGACGGCGGAGATGTAGGTGACCGGAAGCAGGGCGCACACCTCGTCCCAGGCACCGTGGCGGGCCGGCTCCACATAGGTGGTGAGCCCGATCAGTGGACCGTCAGAGGCGTTCGAAGCCACGCACCCTCTCCCAATCCGTCACCGCCGCGCCGTAGGCGTCGAGCTCCACGCGGGCCGCGTTGAGGTAGTGCTCCACCACCGTCTTCCCGAACGCCTGGGGGGCCACCTCGCTGCCGGCCAGAAGTTCCGCCGCCTGGGCCAGCGTGGCGGGCACGCGCCGTCGGTCCGACGCGTAGGCATTGCCCAGGAACTCCGGCTCGAGCGGCAGCTCCCGATCGATGCCGTGCAGACCGGCGGCGATCAGGGCGGCCACCGCCAGGTACGGGTTGACGTCGCCGCCCGGCACCCGGCTCTCCGCCCGTAACGACGGGCCGTGGCCGACGACCCGCAGGGCACAGGTCCGGTTGTCGCGACCCCATGCCATGGCCGTCGGGGCGAAGCTGCCGGGGACGTACCGCTTGTAGCTGTTGATGTTCGGGGCGAGGAAGTAGGCCAGCTCCGGTGTGCATGCCAGCAGGCCGGCCAGGAAGTGCTCCATCAGCGGGGAGAAGCCGTCGGCGCCGTCTCCGGCCATGACCGCGGCGCCCGCCGTGTCACGGACGCTGATGTGGATGTGGCAGGAGTTGCCCTCCTTCTCGTCCCATTTGGACATGAAGGTGAGGCTCATGCCCTCCTGGGCGGCGATCTCCTTGGCCCCGGTTTTGTAGATCGTGTGGTTGTCGCAGGTAGCCAGGGCGTCGGTGAACCGGAAGGCGATCTCGTGCTGGCCCAGGTTGCACTCCCCCTTGGCCGACTCCACGTACAGGCCGGCCCCTGTCATCTCCTGCCGGATGCGGCGGAGCAGAGGTTCGATGCGGCTGGTGCCGAGCACGGAGTAATCGACGTTGTACTGGTTGGCGGGGGTGAGGTCCCGGTAGCCCCTGGCCCACGCCTCCTCGTAGCTGTCCCGGAACACGATGAATTCGAGCTCCGTCCCCACCATCGGGACCAGTCCGCGCTCGGCCAGACGGGCGATCTGGTGCTTGAGCACCTGACGGGGAGAAGCCTCCACCGGCCGCCCGTCCTGCCACTCGAGATCGCAGAGCACCAGCGCCGTCCCGGGATGCCACGGGAGCAGCCGGAGCGTGTCCATATCGGGACGCATCACGAAGTCCCCGTAGCCCCGCTCCCACGACGCCATGGTGTAGCCCTCGACCGTGCGCATGTCCACGTCGACGGCGAGGAGGTAATTGCAGCCTTCGGCGCTGTGCGGCACGACCTCTTCCAGGAAGTACCGGGTCGAGCACCGCTTGCCTTGGAGCCGCCCCTGCATGTCGGTGACGGCGACGACCACGGTGTCGACCGAACCGGCGGCGGCCATGTCGACCAGCTGATCCAGTGACAAGCTCACGGGCAATTCCTACACCGTGCCGGGCCGGCCGGCCGCAGCCGCGAACGGAAGGGACTCGGCCCGGGCCGCTTCACCGCCGGACTTGGCACGTGATTCACCATTCTTCTGCTCCTGAGGTGTTGAATTGGTCTAGACCGAACCGGGGGCGAGGTATACAGTCCCACAACCATCGGGGGTCGACGGCCACTTCTGGCCGCAAGGGAAGCAAGAGGGAGGCAATGTGCCGGATTTGACCGGGCCTGCGGTGGTCGACGTCGCAGAGTTGAGCGACGACGAGAGAAGACTGGCCGAGCTCGGTTACAAGCAGGAGCTCCACCGCTCGTGGTCCGGGTTCTCCAACTTCGCCATCTCGTTCTCGATCATCTCGATCCTGGCCGGGTGCTTCACCACCTTCGGCGCCGGTTGGAACGCGGGCGGACCGGCTGCCATCGCCTGGGGATGGCCCGTGCTCGGGGCACTGGTGCTCTGCATAGGTCTGTGCATGGCCGAGCTCGTGTCGGCCTACCCCACGTCGGGGGGGATCTACTGGTGGGCGTCGAAGCTGGGCGGCGTCAAGGCCGGGTTCTACACCGGTTGGTTGAACCTGATCGGCTTGCTCGCCATCACGGCGTCGGTGGCCTACGGCTGCGCCACCTTCTTCGACCTGACCCTGGGCTTCTACGACTCGAGCTACCACGCCGGGAGCCTCAACCGGATCTTCCTCTACTTCATGGCCGTCCTTCTGATC
>DATGAX010000467.1:0-2338 GCA_035312965.1 Acidimicrobiales bacterium | reverse complement strand
CGCCTTGGCCGCGCTCACCCCGACCAGCAGGGACCCGATGAGCCCCGGTCCGATGGTCGCCGCCACCGCGTCGACCCCAGCCGGCGCGACCTCGGCCCGCTCGAGCGCCTCCGTAACCACCGGGATGAGGAGATCGACGTGGGCCCGTCCCGCCACCTCGGGCACCACCCCGCCGAACGCGGCGTGCAGGTCGACCTGGCTGGAAACGACCGAGCTCAGGACCTCCCGCCCGTCGCGCACCACCGCGGCGGCGGTCTCGTCGCACGACGTCTCGATGGCCAGGATCGTCGTCACCCGCCACCCGCCGTGGTCTCGTCGATGGTGGCCCCGCCGATCCCCGCCTCGATGGCGGCCAGGCGGGCGTCGTAGCCGGGCGTGTCGATCGCGTGGGCCCACATGATCAGGGCGTCCTCGCGGCTCTCGGCGTAGTAGTTCTTGCGCACGCCCTCGGTCTCGAAGCCGAAGCGGGCGTACATGTGCTGGGCCGCCACGTTGGAGACCCGGACCTCGAGGGTCAGGTGGCGGGCGCCGCGGGCGAGGGCGGCGCGGGCCAGGTTGAGGAGGAGGCGGCTGCCGATGCGGTGGCGTTGCCGCGCCGGGTCCACGGCGATGGTGGTGATGTGGGCCTCGTCGAAGCTCAGCATCAGCCCGGCGTAGCCCACGACGGCCCCGTCGACGCGGGCCACGATGTAGTACCGGCTCCCCCGCAGACCCAGCTCGCCGAGGAACAGAGACAACGTCCACGGCCTCGGGTACACCTGCGCCTCGATGCGCAGCACCGACCGGAGGTGGCGCCGGCGCATGGGCACCAGGTGGACGGGCAGCGACAGGTGATCGGTGCCGGCGGTGGACGTCATCGCTGTTCCCAACCGATGCGGACGTCGGCGCCCCTGAGGTACAGGGGCGTGACCTTCTCGGGCGCCAGGGCGGGGCGGGTCGGCGCCAGCTCGGCCAGGACCTCGGCCGACGGGTGGTCGTACTCCGGCAGCGCCAGGTCCCACCCCTCTTGGCCCCCCAGCCAGCGGCGGGCGCCGTCGCCGGTGACCAGCACGCCGTCGATTGTTGTCAGTACTTCTGCCACTACGTCGGGAGCGGCGACGCACGCCTCGGTGACGGCCGCCATCCCGGCCCCCACCGGTTCGTACAGGGCCCAGAACACCTCGCCCCGCCGGGCGTCGACTACGGCCGCTACTGGCCGCCGCAGGTGGCGGTGCGGGTGGGCCAGCAGATCGAGCGACGAGCACGGCACCACCGGCACGCCGAGGGCGGCCCCGAGCGCCTTGGCCGTGGCCACCCCCACCCGCAGCCCGGTGAACAACCCCGGTCCGTGGTCCACCGCCACCCTCCCCACGGCGGCCAGCCCCACGCCGGTCAGCTCGGCGAGGGACCGGATGGCCGGCGCCAGTGTCTCGCCGTGGCGCCGGCCGGTGGCCACGGAGATGTGACCGATGGGGCCGTCCGGGCCGGCCAGCGCCACGCCGACACGGGGGGTGGCCGTGGCGAGAGCCAGGGTGAAGGTCACGCCGGCACCCCCCGGCCGGCCCACGACGGACCCCGCGCCTCTGCCCGCACGACCCGCTCGGCGCCGTCCGCCCCCACGTCGATGCGGACGCGGAGATGGTCGCCGGGCAGCGCCGGTGCGGCCCGCTCCCCCCACTCGACCACCGCGACCGCCCCGTCGTCGAGCAGCTCGGGCAGGGCCAGGTCCACCACCTCGGAAAGGCGGTCGAGGCGGTACACGTCCACGTGGGCCAGGTCGAATCCGGCGGCCGTCCGGTAGATGTTCATCAGGACAAAGGTGGGGCTGGTCACGGCATCCGCCACTCCGAGCGCTCGGCCCAGGCCCTGGACGAAGGTGGTCTTCCCCGCCCCGAGGTCGCCCTCAAGGAGGATCACGTCGCCGGGCTGCAGGAGAGGGGCCAGCTCGGCGGCCACGGCCTGGGTGGCGGCGGCGTCCGGGCAGCGGCGGGTGAGGTTCACCCCCGGGATGCGTCCAGGGTCTGGCGCGCCCGCACGAAGTCGGCCCGCATCTTGGCCAGCACCTCGCCTCCGCCGCGCAGGGCGGCCGCGGGGTGGAAGGTGGGGACGACCGCGGTGCCCGGGTTGCCGGGGTAGGGGTAGGTGCGACCCCGCAGGCGGGTGATGCCCTCCGCGGTGGCGAGGACGGTCTTCGAGGCGAAGTTGCCGAGGGTGAGCACGACGGCGGGGCCGATGAGCTCCACCTGCTCGTCGAGATAGGGCCGGCAGGCCGCGATCTCCTCCGGGAGCGGGTCGCGGTTGTTGGGCGGGCGGCACTTCACCACGTTGGCGATGTACACCTGGCCCCGGGCCAGGCCGG
>DATGAX010000466.1:0-2491 GCA_035312965.1 Acidimicrobiales bacterium | reverse complement strand
ACGATCACGACTACCCGCGCATGGAACGGGCCTACCGGGGCGCCCGCACGTCCATGGCCGGCCTGGGCCGCCCGGCGCCCGTGCTGCAGCAGCTGATCGACGGCCTGCGCCACTTCAACACCACGCCCACCGCCGCCATCGGCCCCGCCGCCGACCTGGTGGTGACGGCCATCCGGGCGTGTTCCCAGGAGCAGCTGGAGACGGTGCAGTACAACCCGGAGTTCTCCGGCGTGGCCGATGACGCCATCAACCGGGCCGACCACCTCCGCAGCGACCACGACCTCCCCGAAGCGGCCCGCCCCAACCTCGACGCCGCTCTCACGCTGATGGGCTCGTCGCTGCGGCACTCCACCAGCAGCACCGTGTCGGGAGTGCTGGGCGACAGCAACCACTGAGCGGCGTCTAGGCCGCCTCGCCGGCCTCCCCGCACCCGCCGGCCCCGCCCGACTTCGGGTGGATGACGCCGAGGCGGCCGCAGTAGCAGCGGTAGCGGAGCTCGAAGCCGGCCGGGCCCTCGCCCAGGTCGACGAAGCGGTCGGCGCCGAGCAGCACCCGGGCGCCGGCCTGCTGGCAGAAGGCGGCGTAGAACATGCCTCAACAGTGGTCCCCCCGCACCGTCAAATCCATCTGTTTGTTCTGCGCAAAACCGTTAAGCTTTGCTTTAGGATAAGCGACGATGATCGACGTCCGGCGCATCCTCGTCCTCCAGGAGCTGCAACGCCAGGGGACGGTCAACGCCACCGCCGCCGTGCTGCACCTCACGCCGTCCGCCGTGTCGCAGCAGCTGGCCGCCCTGTCGCGGGAGCTGGGCTGCCAGGTGACGGAGAAGGACGGCCGCAACCTGCGCATCACCAGCGCCGGCCACGTGCTGCTTGGCCACGCCGAGGACATCGTGGCCGGACTGGAGTCGCTGCGCAGCGACCTGGAGCGCCACCACCTGGGCGAGGTCGGCCTGGTCCGGCTGGGCGCCTTCCAGACCGCGGCCAGCCAGATCGTCGTGCCGGCGGCCGCCGCGCTGGCCGTCTCCCACCCGGATCTCGAGCTCTCCATCACCCAGATCGACGCCCCCCGGTCGCTGCAGGAGCTGGCGGCCGGGCGCCTGGATCTGGCCCTGAGCGTGGAGTACGCCGGCAGCCCCCCGCACACGGACCGGCGCTTCAGCCGCATCCCGTTGCTGCGCGACGAGTTCAAGGCGCTGCTGCCCGCCGGCCATCCCCTGGCCGGCAGGCCGAAGCTGGCCCTGCCGGACCTGCGCGACGAGCCGTGGATCGGCAACATCCCGGGTTCGCCGTGCCACTTCGTCACCTAGGCGGCGTGCGCGGCGGCCGGGTTCGCGCCGCGGGTGCGCCATCAGATCGACGACTGGGCCATCACCATCGAGCTGGTGGCGGCCGGGCTCGGGGTGGCCTTCATCCCGACCCTGGCCCGGCCCGGGCCCCGCACCGACGTGGCGATACGCGAGCTGGAGGGGAACCCGGCGGTGCGCCAGATCGTGGCCTACGCCCGCCGGGGGACGGAGGAGTCGCCGACGGTGGGAAGGGTCCTGACCGCGCTCAAAGAGGCCATAGGGACAAAGGGCGCCGATCCGAGGATCCAACCGTCCTCCTAACGGTCCACCTTCACGGCCAGCAGCCCCGGACCCTCGTGGGACCCGGGCACGAACCAGGTGGCCCCGCTGCCGGCCAGGCGAGGGGCTTGACCGGTGGCGTCACCCAGCCGGTCCCGCCAACGGGCCAGCTCCGGGTCCACCGACAACGCGGCCGGTTCCAGGTCGTTGCCCCCCTCCCCCCGGGGCCCGCCCATGCGGTCCCACTCGCGGTAGACCTCGACGGTCGACACGTGCCGCGGGGGCACCAGAAGGGTGTACGGCTCGCCGGCGACCTCCTCGAACGGCAGCGGCTCCACGATCTCGCCGATCCCACTCACCCGGGCCCGGCCCCCCGTCAGGCAGAAGGGGACGTCGGCACCGAGGCGCACGGCCAGCTCCGGGTCTGCGGCCCCGGCCCACCGCAGGACGGCGGCGGCGTCGGCCGACCCGCCGCCCAGGCCGCCGCCGGTCGGGATGCGCTTCTCGAGGGTGACGGCAGCCCGGCGGCCGACGGCCGTCAGGGCCCGCCGCACCAGATTGTCCGGGCCGTCCGGCACCGGTCCCCCGGCCCCCGATCCCGTGACGGTGAAACTGTCGCCCGGCTCGAACGACAGCCGGTCGGCCAGGTCCAACGTGACCATCTCGGCGTCGATCAGGTGGTATCCGTCGGGACGGACGCCGGTGATGCGCAGCGACAGGGTCAGCTTGGCCCGGGCCAGGTGGACGGTCATCGGGACAGACGGCCCCACGCCTCGACGTCCAGCTCCTCGGCCCGGCTCTCTGGCGAGACCCCGGCGGCGGCGAAGGCCTCCGGCGCCACGACGCCGGCCAGGGCCCGCCGCAGCATCTTGCGCCGGGTGGCGAAGCCGGCCCGCACCACCTCGAACAGGCGGGCCGGGGCGA
>DATGAX010000465.1:0-2760 GCA_035312965.1 Acidimicrobiales bacterium | reverse complement strand
AGGTCCTTCACGATGCGGACGACCCCGCTCGTGGTGGTGGCGCTGCCGTAGGACGACACGGCCATGAAATCGAGCTCGATGGGCAGGTCGATGGCCCGGGCCAGGTCGGCCAGGAAGAAGCACGCACCTTTGAGCACGCCGACCAGCAGCGGCGCCCGCCCGGCGTAGTCCGACGCGATCGCCGCTCCCAGCTCGACGATCCGCTTCTGGAGGTCCTCCTCGCTCACCACGACCGGACCGATATGAGGGTCGTGGTCGTGAGCCAGCGCGGCGGCCGTGGCGTCCGGTCCGGTCACGGCGCTTCCTCCTCCCGGTGCGGCTGAGCCGGAAGGATGGTCAGCCGACCCGCCCGCCGGGCGACCCGGCGCCCGCCCGAGACCTCGCAGGCCACCGCCCGCCCCTCGACGACCTCCATGACCCGGTCCACCTCGGCGGCCGAGGGCGGGTGATGGCCGGGCCCGGCCCGCAACCACGCCCGGACCGCCCGGTGGGCCAGGGGGCGGGGCACCGCCCGCATCGTCGCCACCTCCGTCGGGTCGAGGCCCTGGGCCAGCCGGTCGAGCAATTCGGCGTCGGCCGCCACCACCTCGGCCTGGCGGGCCAGGATGGGCACGACCTCCCGGCCGGCGATCCGCTCGAGCAGAGGGATCAACTCGGCCCTCACCCGGTTGCGGCGGAACCGTGGATCGGCGTTGCTCGGGTCCCGCACCGGGACCAGGCCGGCCCTCCGGCACACCTCCTCGGTGTCGTGGCGGCGCAGCCCGAGCAGCGGACGGCTCACACCGGCCGGCCCTGCCTCGGACCGGCGCATCCCCGACAGCCCGTCCACGCCGGCGCCCCGCATCAGGTTGAGCAGCACCGTCTCGGCCTGGTCGTCCATCGTGTGGCCCGTGAGGGCGCCTCTCGGGAGGGCTCCGTACCGGGCCCGGCGGGCCCGGGCCTCCAGGTCCGGCCCTTCGTCGACGTGAACCCGTACGGCGGAGAAGGCGAACCCCCACCGGCGGGCCGCGTCGGCGACCACGTCGGCCTCGGACTCCGAACCGGGCCGGAGCCCGTGGTCGACGTGCACCGCGGTGCCCGACAGGCCCGCCGCGGCGCCGAGGACGAGCAGAGCGAGCGAGTCGGGGCCTCCGGAGACGGCCAGTGCGACCGGGCCGTCGGCCGGACCGGGGAACCGGCACCGGGGCAGGTATCCGTCCAGCCCGGCAAGGGCGGCCCCCGTCGTCGTCATCCCGGGCGCACGGCCAGGGGGCCCGCCTCAGCGGCCCGGCCGATCCACTTCTCCGGTGCGCCGATCTCCTCCCAGCTGGGCAGCCACTCGGGACCGCTCCACACCTTGGAGAAGAGCTCCCGCCCGCCCGCCTTCTCGACCGCGGCGATGAACCTCTCGCCCTGCTCGTACTGGCGCATCTTGGCGTCCATCCCGAGGAGCACGGACACCAGCTTGCCCAGGCCGCGCTGCTGCCGGCGCTCGTGCAGGGTGCGGCTGAAGCGGCCCGCGTCCGGGATCAGGTCCGTGGCGGCCCGGTCCATCGTGACATCGCCGTGCCCCTCGAGGAGGCTCATCATCCCGCCGATCTCCTGGATGGCGGCGAACTGGTCGGGGCCGGCGATCAGGGTGGCCAGGCCACCCTCGTCCAGCGGGTTGCGGCCGGCGCGGATGCTCTCGGCGCTGCGCTTCAGCGCCGCCACCAGCGCCTTGGGGTCGGGGTCGATGCCGGCCAGCGTCCGTTCGACCAGCCCGAGGAAGTGCTGGCGCAGCCAGGGAACGCCGGTGAACTGCATGCGGTGGGTGACCTCGTGCAGGGCCAGCCAGAGGCGGAACTGGGCCGGTTGGAACCCGTACTTGCGCTCCACGCCGACCACGTTGGGCCCCACGTAGTAGACGATGTCCTGGTCCTCCGGGCTCTCATCCTCGATGAGCAACTGGTCGTACTGGCCGAGGACGCGTCCGGACATCCAGCCCAGCACCAGCCCCAGCTCGGCTCCGGTGATGTGGCGGGTGACCGAAACCGGGACCGGCGACAGCCGCCCCCCCGACGACACCCGTTCGGAGAGCTTGTCCAGCACGGGCCGCAGGAGGCGCTGGAAGGACGCCACGTTGGCGTCGACCCACATGGCCCGATCGGCCACCCGGGCCCGGGCCGGGCCGGCCAGTGAGCGCAGTCCCGTCTCCGCCTCGACCAGGCCTTCGGCCCGGGACGTCATCTCCTCGAAGTCGGTCTGGAGAGAGCGAACCTCGTAGCCGGTCAAGGGAGTCTGGGTCCGGGCCACCCGTCCCGCCACCTGGCGGGCCGTGTCCCAAGCGATCAGATCGGCCACGACGCCCGGCTCTTCCTACTCGTGCGCGCTCCCGACCGCGGGGAAACTCGGAGCATCCTGCACTGTACCGAGCGGCCCGCAGCCCAGCCCGCCGGGCCCGGCCCGGGCACAGCGGTGAAGGGCAGTCGGCCTAGGCGATCTTCTTGCCCCGGGTGCGGGGCACCGCCATGGGCTCGTGGCGGTGGCAGTACTTCCCGCTGTTGTACATCGAGAGCTTCGTGCCGCAACCCGGTTCCCGGCAGGTCCGGTCCTTCCCGAAAGAGCGGGACGGTCGCTCACTGCCGCTGAGGGTGTGTCCTCCCATGGATCTCTCACTCATCGTTACCTCTCAACGTCGGCGGGGGTCTCGGTGTTCCCTATCTATACGGTGCGCCCGTCCGTTCGGGATGGCCCCTGAGCTTCGGCTTGGCCCGCCTCGGTGATGGCTTGCGCGATCTT
>DATGAX010000464.1:0-4102 GCA_035312965.1 Acidimicrobiales bacterium | reverse complement strand
GGATGGATCGGTTCTCCCGCGCCCCGGTGATGGCGGCGGCCGGCGCCGTCCTGCTGTGGGGGGCGGTCACCCTCGGCAGTTCCGACCCCTTGACCTACCAGGGCGGCTTCCTGGTCGTGGGACTGGCCGCCGCCGTCCTGGTGGCCGGGGCCGCGGGGGCGGCTTCCGCACCCGCCGCCCGCGTCCTGTCGGCCCGGCCCCTCGCCTACCTGGGGCGCATCTCCTACGGGATGTACCTGTGGTATTTCCCGTTGTTCGCCTACCTCGACCACGCCCGCACCGGCCTGTCGGGCCCGGCCCTGTTCGGGCTGCGGTGCGGGGCCGACGTCGCCGTGGCGGTGGCGAGCTTCCATCTGGTGGAGCAACCCGTCCGCCGTTGGCGGCCGGCCCTGCACCCCGCCCGGTGGGCCGCCGCACATCTGGGCGCCGGTGCGGCGGCGGCCGCCGCCGTGGCCTCGCTGGTGGTGCTCGACACGCCGGCCGCCTACTCGATGGCAACGGGGCCGGTCGCCGCTCTCGCCGCCCCGGGCCCCGTCCCGGGCGCCGGCCTGCGCATCCTCGTCGTCGGGGACTCCACCGCCGCCACCCTCGGCATGGACCTGGCCTGGCCCGACGTCGAGCGGCACTACGGGTACATGGTCGACGACCGGGCCACCTTCGGCTGCGGGATGGTGATCAGCGCGTCCGTGCTCGAGCAGGGGCAGCCCACGTCACCCGCTCCCCCGTGCGACGTGCACACCCCGGCGACCGGTCAGTGGCCGGCGCTGCTGCGCGCCGACCTGGCGCGGTTCCACCCCGACGTGGTGATCGTGGCCGGCGGCCGCTGGGAGGTCCAGTCCCGGCGGGCCACCGACGGCGGGCCGTGGGTCCAGATCGGCCAGCCGGCCGACGCCTCCTACGTGCACGACCAGCTGGATGAGGCGGCATCGATCGTGCTGGCCGGGCCCGCAACCCTCGCCCTGGCCACCGCGCCGTGCTTCTCGTCCGGCGAGCAGCCCGACGGATCGGCCTGGCCGGAGGACAGCCCGAAGCGGCTGGCCGCCTACAACGGCATCGTCCGCCAGGTCGTCGCCGCCCACCCCGGCCGGGCCCGGCTGCTGGACCTCGACGCGATGGTGTGCCCGGGCGGCCGCTACCGGAGCTCGCTGGGCGCAATCCCCCTGCGGGCGCCCGACGGGGTGCACTACCCCTTCTTCAACATCGGCGCCCCCGACGCGCCGGACCCCGACACGGTGGCCGAGTGCCGCTCCTTCGGGGCGTGGCTGGCCCCCCGTGTCCTTCAGGCCGTCAGCGGTTGAGCGTGCCGAAGTCGATGGGGATCTGGGCCCCGGTCATGTACTTGCTCTCCTCCGAGGCCAGGTACACGACCATGTGGGACACGTAGTCGGGCGCCATACCGGAGTAGGGCAGCGTGTTCATGTAGATCGGCGCCAGCGTCTCGGAGTGCTCGAGGATGAGATCGAACAGACCCGGGTCGCTGATCATCGGGGTGGGCACCGAGGCCGGGTGGATGGAGTTGACCCGGATCTTGTGCTCGCCCAGCTCGTTGGCCAACGTTCGGCACAGGCCCGTGACGCCGTGCTTGGAAGCGGTGTAGGCCGCGGTGAACGGCGTGCCCTTGAGACCCGACACCGAGCTGATGAGGATGATCGACCCCCCCTCGCCCTGCTCGATCATGGTCGGTACTGTCGCCTTCAGGGTGTGGAACACGCCCGTCAGGTTGACGTCGATGACGTCCTGCCACTGGTCCAGCTCGATCTCCCACAGCCGCCCGTAGGCGAAGATCCCGGCGTTGGCCACCACCACGTCCAACCGGCCGAACCGCCCCACCCCTTCGGTCACTATCGATGACAGATCATCGAACGAGCGGACATCCCCCTTCCGGGCCAGCATCGAGCGGCCCGTCTCGGTCACGAGCCGGGCCGTCTCGTCCAGATCGGCTTCCGTGGCACCGGGGTACCCTTTGACCAACTGCTGGCACACGTCGATGCCGATGATGTCCGCCCCTTCGGCCGCCAGGCGCACGGCGTGGGACCGGCCCTGGCCCCGCGCCGCCCCCGTGATCAACGCGACCTTGCCCTCCAACCGTCCCATCGGCCCGGGACGCTACCAGTACGCTCGATCCATGGAAGGCTCCACCGACGAGGTCACGGCGGCCATCCAGACGTTGTTCCGCCTGGGTGGCAGCCGGCGCATCTACCAGCAGCAGAGCGCGGCGGCCGGCGTGTACCTCTCCCCCCAGGCACTACGCGTCCTCGAGCGGACGGTCGAGGTGGGCGCCACCACTCCCGGGCAGCTGGCCCACCGCCTCGACCTCGACCCCGCGGTGGTCACCCGGCTGCTGCGCCAACTCGAGGAGTCGGGGCTGGTCACCCGGTCCCGCAGCGCCCGGGACGGGCGGGTCAGCACCGTGGAGCCCACCGCGGCCGGGCTGGAGGCCTTCGGCCGGATCCGGGAGGTGATCTGGGAGCAGGTCCGCCGGGCCCTCGCCGACTGGCCGGCCGCCGACCTGGCCGCCCTGGCCGGCCTGCTGGGCCGCCTTGTGACCGACGTGCAGAAGGAGCCCTACCGGCCCTTGGCTCCGGCCGACCCCTTGAGCTCGCCCAGAGGGTAGGTCTGCTCGAACGTCCCCTCCAGGTAGCCGGGGCCGTCGGCGGTAGGCAGGAACCACCCGGTCGGGCACATCGTGAGGACCTCCACGAAGGTGAACCCGGCGCCCTCGGCGGCCAGCTCGAAGGCCCGTTTGAGGTAGCGCTTGGTCTTGGCGACGGAGCCCGCGTTGTTGACCGCGCCCCGGGCCACGTAGGCCGTGCCGGCCAGCGCCGCCACCAGCTCCGCGACGGGCACCGGGTACCCGTGGGACTCGGCGTCGCGCCCCTCCAGGCTGGTCTTGGTCCGCTGGCCCACCACGGAGGCGGCCGTCATCTGGCCGCCGGTGTCGCCGAACACCCCGTTGTTGAGCATGACGGCGGTGATCCGCTCGCCCCGGGCCGCGGTGTGCAGGATCTCGGCCAGGCCCTCGCTGGCCATGTCGCCGTCCCCCTGGAGGGTGAACACGGCGGCGCCGGGATGGACCCGCTTTACCCCCGTCGCGACCGCCGGGGCCCGCCCGTGCAGGCATTGCAGGAAGTCGATGTCGGCCAGCTGCACGATGTTCGTGTAGCAGCCGTGACCGACCACGCCGATGGCCTTCTGCTCCAGGCCGAGCTCGGAGATGGCCTCCAGCAGCAGCCGCCACGCCACCGGGTGGCCGCACCCGGGGCAGAGGTGGTGCTCGCCGGAGAGCTGCAGGGGGGCCAGCGCGCTGGCCACCTTCTTCTGGGCCGCGTCGGTCATGCCGGAACCTCCTCCATCGCGGCCCGGACCCGGTCGCGTATCCAACCCACGGTGAGTATCTCGCCCTGGCGCATGCCGCTGAAGTCGATGCTGACCCGGCCGAGGGGCCGCACCGGCACGCCCAGCGGGCCCACCGAGAGGCGTACGTCGTCGATCATCTGGCCGGCGTTGACCTCGAACACCAGCACCTGCCGGGCGCCACGGCAGGCGTCGGCCAGCGCCTCCTCCGGGAACGGCCACAGGCTGATCGGCCGGAACGCCCCCACCCGGTGGCCCGCCTCCCGCAGCTCGGCCACGACCTGCTCCACGAACGCTCCGGCGGTGCCGAAGGAGACCACCACCGTCTCGGCGTCCTCGCAGTCGAGGGCTTCCCAGCGCTGCTCGGCCCGGGCCGCCTCCTCGAACTTCCCGGCGATCCGCTGCCAGTGCCGGTCCGGCCCCGGCCCCGGATCGTTGGCCTTGCCCATGGCCCATGTCCAGATCTGCCGCGAGGCCCCCGTGCCGCCCTTGCTCCCATCGAGCGCCCAGTCCTTGGGCGGCAGCGGCCCGTAGTCGCGGCGTTCGACGTCGACGCTCATGTAGGTGTGGCTGATCAGGTAGTCGCCGTACATCATCACCGGCGCCCGGTACTGGTCGGCCAGGTGGAACAGGAGCTGCGTGTGCTCCACCGCCTCGGTCACGTCCTTGGGGGCCAGGCAGATGGTCCGGTAGTCGCCCCACCCGCCGCCCCGGGTGGCCTGGAAGTAGTCCTGCTGGCCCCGGGCCA
>DATGAX010000463.1:0-7959 GCA_035312965.1 Acidimicrobiales bacterium | reverse complement strand
GCTCGTCGAGGCGCCGATAGGGGTCCGTGTCGCTCACGCCCCGGCGGCGCCGGCGAAGGCGGCCGCCTGGAGGAGGTACAGCTCCGAGTACTTGCCCTCCCTGGCCATCAGCTCGCCGTGGGAGCCGTGCTCGATGACCCGGCCGTCATGCAGCACGTAGATGCGATCGGCGTTGCGGACGCTCGAGAACCGATGCGATATGAGCAGCACCGCCTTACCCCGGAGGAGTTGGCGGACCCGGTCGAACAGATCGGCTTCAGATCTCGGATCGAGCGAGGCGGTCGGCTCGTCGAGTATCACGAACGGGGCGTCGCGGTAGAAGGCGCGGGCCAGCGCGACCCGCTGCCACTGACCGACCGACAGGTCCACGCCACCGAAGAACTCGGGGCCCAAGTAGGTGCCGTAGCCCTCGTCGAGGTCTCCGATCGACTGGTCGGCGCCGGACCGGCGAGCCGCCTCGACCACCGCGGCCCGGCGGTCGGGCCGCGACCACCGGCCGAGGAAGATGTTCTCGGCCGCCGACAGTTGGTAGTGGACGAAGTCCTGGAAGAGGACGGCACAGCGGCTGCGGTGGGCGGCCGGGTCGCCCAGGGCGATGTCCGCCCCGTCGCAGGTGACCCGACCCTGGTCCGGCCGGTACAGCCCGGCCATCACCTTGGCCAGCGTGGTCTTCCCCGAGCCGTTCTCGCCCACGAGCGCCACCACCTCGCCGGCCTTCACCTCGATCGTGACATCCCGCAGGCTGGGCCTGGCCTGGCTCGGGTACGTGAAGGACACGGTCTCGGCCCTCAGCACGGCGAACGGCTCCGGCGCCGGCTCCTCCGCCGGGCCTGCAGAGGGCGAGGGCGTCGCCACGAAGCTGTTGAAGTCCTCGATGAAGAGCGAGCTCTGGTACAGCTGACCCAGCCCGGAGGTGAGCCCCCGCAGCTGCGTGCCCAGCACGACCAGGCCGGCCGCCGCGGCGCCGGCCCCGGCGACGGATATGTGGCGCGAATGCACCATCCACACCAGCATCACCAGGGCCCCCGCGGTCAGCAGTGACGTGGCGAGCGTACCGGCCAGGCCGGCGATCATCCGGCGGCGGACCATCCCGTTCAGGTCCCGGATCCGGGCGTCGTACAGTTCCTCGTACCGGCGGCGTAGGAACGGGGCGAGGGCGTAGCCGCGGATCTCCTTGGCCTCCTCCTTCCTGGAGAGGACCGCCTGCAGGTAGAGACGGCGGCGGTCACGTTCCGTCTGCTCAACCGTCCAGCGATACAGCACCTTGCTGGCGTTGACGGTCGCCAGCCAGACCGGTATGTAGGCCAGGACCACTATGGCGACGAAGACGGGCTGGATCAGCAGCAGGGCCGTTCCGATGCCTCCCACCGCGATGGACGATCCGCCCACCGACAGTAGACCGGCGGTCATCTGCATCGGGCGGCTCTGGGCGTTGACAGTGGCCCGCTGGAGGCGGTCGTGGAATTCCGGGGTCTCGTAGGCCAGCAGATCGATGGAGGCGGCCACGTCCAGGACCTTGCCCATGGCGTGACGTCCCACCGCCTCGGCCAGGGGCTGGTTCATCTCCCACCGGGCCAGCCCGGCGAAGCCGGCGACCGCAGTGGCCAGAGTCAGGGCGATCAGGTCCGCCGCGAGGGGCCCACCGCCGCCTTGGCGGTTGGCGACGAGGCTGGAGAGCAGCTGCTTCCCGGCCAGCAGCTGGACGGCCAGAGCGACGCTTCCCAGCGCCTGCAACGCAACCGAGACCAGGAACAGTCGGGGGGCGGCGTCCCACGACAGGCGTACGGCTCCGAGCAACAGGCTGGGCAGCTGCCTCACCCGTCGCTGCGTGACCGGCAGCAGAACCTCGTCGACGTTGAACCGCTGGCTCACTGATCGATGAATTTCGGCGCCGCTCGTGCCGGCTCCTCCCGCACCGGGGTCGGCGGGCATGATGTTGCAGTGGGTCCCCCTCAGCTGCGCGTCCCGGTCGAGCCGCCGGGTCGTCGCCTGGACCCCGCCGGCCGGCTCCTCCTCCGGATCCTGGCGTCGGGCCCAGCCCCTCCTGCAGAGGACATCCGGGCTGCCTCCGAGGCCCTGGTCGACTGGGCGGTGGACCAGCGGGTGACCGGGCTGTTGCACGTTGGCGCAGGGGTCGAGCTCGCCCAGGAGGCCGGGGCCCGTCTGACCGAGCTCACCCTGGCCGATGTGGGAAACCACCTACGCGCCCTTCTGGTGCTCGAGCGTCTGGGCCGGGTCCTCGAGGTGGACGAGCATCCCTGGGTGGTGCTGAAGGGGCCGGTGTTGGCCGAGACGGCCTACGCGGGAGTTTCGCGCCCTTACTCCGACCTCGACCTGCTCGTGTCCCCCGCTCGCTTCCGCACCGCCTTGGAGCGTCTCGAGCACGCCGGGGTGGAGCTGATCGACCGGAACTGGGACCTCCTGATGCGTGACGGGCGGGCGCAGGTGGGTCTGAAGGACGGTTCGACCGGGATGACGGTCGACCTGCACTGGCACCTGGTGAACCTGGCCCGGCTGCGCCACACGTTCGAGTTGCCGACCGAGGAGCTCCTCGAGCGGCGGGTGATGCTCCGGATTCGACAGCTCACGGCGCCCGCCCTCGATAGGACGGACCGGGTCGTCCACTACGCCCTGCACGGGGCCATCTCGGGGGGTCACCGCCTGGTCTGGCTGGCCGATCTGGCGCAGGCCCTCGAGAAGGACCCGCCCGAGTGGGACGAGCTGGTATGCCGTTGCCGGAGGTGGAAGGTCGGCCTGCCCGTCGCCGTGATGCTCGCGCGGGTCGAGGCGACCCTCGGCAGTGAGGTCCCGGGCGGAGTGGTCGGGGCACTGGCCGGCACCCGGGCCGGGCGGTGGCTGACGGACTGGCTCACGGTGTGGGAGCCGGGCGGCCGGCTACCCGGCCGAGGCAGCCTCCGTCACGGCGTCACGGGATCGCTGGCCGGATCCCTGGCCGCTACGGCCCGCCTGACCGGCCTGAGCGGGGCGGCCATGGTCCGCCGGCTCTGGGATCGTCACCCGCACTGGCTGGACCCCGAGGATCCGGCTCATGTCGAGTACGACGCGGGGGGGCGGCCCGGCCGGGAGCGCTACCTCTCCGGGGTCGCTACTGGGGCGGCGTGATCATGCGGGTCGGATACGTCGTCCACACCTACCCGGCCATCTCCCACGCCTTCATCAGCCGGGAGGTGGAGGGCCTGCGCCGGGCCGGGGCGGATGTCCACACCCTGTCAGTGCACCGCGCCGGCGAAGAGCACGTGCGCTCTGAGTCCGACCGTAGGGAGGCGGCGGGGACCGACTGGATCCTGCCGGTGTCGCCGCTCAGGCTGGCGGCGGCCCACCTGAGGGCGCTGGGCCACCCCATGGCGTACCTGAAGACGCTGCGGTTCGCGGTGGGACAGGCCCCCGGGGGGTTGCGGGCGTGCCTGTGGCAGGTGTTCTACTTCGCCGAGGCCATCTACGTCTGGGCATGGGCGAGGAGGCACCGGCTCGAGCATCTGCACGCCCATCTGGCCAACGTGGCGACTGACGACGCCTGGCTGGCCACCATCTTCGACCGGTTCGCAGACCCGCAGGGCCACTGGACGTGGAGCTTCACTATGCACGGTCCGACCGAGTTCTTCGCGGTCAGGCGGTTCAACCTGGCCGCCAAGGTGGCGGCCGCGGACTGCGTCGTGTGCATAAGCGACTTCTGCCGCAGCCAGCTGATGCTCCTCTGTCCCCCGTCGTCCTGGGAGAAGCTGGTCGTCGTCAGGTGCGGCGCCGACCTGGAGCGTTACCGGTTCCGCCCACCGCGACCGATGGGCGGAAGCATGGCGGTCCTCTGCGTCGGCCGGCTGGTGCCGCGGAAGGGTCAGGCGATCCTGCTCGAAGCGCTCGCCTCGTTGGCCGGGCGGATGGCGATCACGGTGACCTTGGCCGGCTCCGGGCCGGAGGAAGGAACCCTCAGGCAGCTGGCCGAGCGCCTAGGGATCGCCAGTTCGGTCACCTTCGCCGGGCCCGTCGGCCAGGACGAGCTGCCGGGTCTCTTCGCCCGCCACGACGTGTTCTGCCTGCCCAGCTTCGCCGAGGGTGTGCCGGTGGTATTGATGGAGGCGATGGCCGTCGGCCTCCCGGTGGTGTCGACGCCCATCGCCGGCGTGCCGGAGCTGGTAGAGCACGCTGTCAGCGGGCTGCTGGTGCCCCCGGGCCGGGCCGACGCGCTCGCTCAGGCTTTGTCCTCACTGACGGGCGACCAGCCGCTCGTACAGAAGCTGGCGGCGGCCGGCCGCACCGTCGTCGAGGAACGGTTCGACAGCGCCCGGTGCGCGGCGCAGTTGGCGGCCCAGTTCCAGCACTGCCCTCGGGCCGCTCCGGCCCCGCCCTCAAGCGAGCAGGATCTGCTTCACGACCTCTGAACCGGCCCGGAAGCGCTCCCGGCTCCTGGCGGTCAGACCCGACAGTTCCTCGCGGTTGGCAACGGCGTACCTGATCGCCCGCGCGATCTCATCAGGGTCGGCGGACGCAAAGACACAACCGCCCCCATCCATCGTCTCTCTGAGAACCCGCCGGTCGAGCGCTACCACCGGGACGGCGGCCTGGACGGCCTCGTAGGCGGACCGTTGCATGGTCGCCTCCCAATCCGTGAGCGCGAGTACCGCCGAAGCACCGGCGAGAAGGCGGTCGTACTCCGGCCGGGGAAGGTACCCGAGGTATTCCACCCCCGCGGAGTCCGGTCGGGCCAGACCCCCGCTGACCTTGACCCGCGGGTCGCCGCCGAGGAGGCGGCCCACCTCCTCCACCAGGCGGAGCGGTTCGTCCGGGTTGGCGCTGGCGGGGAACAGGACGTAAGGGGGCGTGGCGGCGCCGCCGGCCCGGGGACCGGACCCGGGACGGGCCCAGATCGGGTCGTGCAACACGTATGAGGGTGTCGCCCCCAGATCGAGACCTTGCAGGGTCTCCCGGTTGGTGACGATCACCCCGTGCACCCGCCGGGCGACGAAACCGAGGAGGGGCCTGGCCCAGGCCCAGTTGGGGGCGATGAGGGCCCCGGAGTGCAGGTCGAGGAATATCCGGCTGCCCCGCCGCCGGACCGCCCAGGCACAGAGGGGGGCGAACACCGGCGGCTCGACGACCACGATGGTGGCCGGCCGCCCACCCCGCACCGCCCTCACCGTGGCCACGGCGCTGCGGAGCCAACTGGCCAGCCGGCGGGGAAGCGGCAGGCCGGGCCAGGCCCAGGGCATGAAGAGGATCTCGGCACCCAACCAGGAGCCGAGATCCTCCGTCCGTGCGTTGCCCCTGATCCAGGCGATTATCAGAACGTCGCGAGGCCCCATCGAAGGGGGCAGGCTATCCCTACGAGGGGGGCGTAATCACCTGGAGGTGCGACCAGGGCATCCCGTTCAGCACCGAGTACTGCGGGTGACCGGCGAAGGAGGTCGTGATGGGGTCGGTGCCGGTGTGGCCCTCGAAGGCCCAGTCGTTGCTGTTCTCGGCCTGGACCATCACCGCTCCGGCCTTGTCCACGACGACCGCTCCGTAGTTCTGCAGCGCCCGGAACACCATCTGGGCGAAGGGGGTGAGCCCGGGCGGCATGGGGGTGTTGGCCGGCATCCGGAACCAGGTTCCCTCCGGCGGCGCACCGGTGGCGCCGGTGCAGTCACCCCGGTTGGCGGGGGCGACGTAGCTGTGGCAGTTCACGATCTGCATGGCGATGGCGTGGGCGATCGCGCCCGACGCCACATCCGCCTCGGTGACGGTGGTGGCCAGGTAGGAGATCCCTGTCGCCGAGAGGCCGTATGGAGCGGAGAAGACCCCGGTGGACCTGACCGTGTTCAAGCTTCCGCCCCAGCACGCAGACCACCGCCCGTTGGCCTCGGTCGCCCTCCACAGCTCCCAGGCCTTCCCCGTGGAAGGCTGGCTCACGATGAGGTCATCGTCGCTGGAATTCGTGTTGTAGGCGCCTGGCGGGATCGGGACACCGCCTCCCAGCGTGGAGAGGAAGCTCCCGTAGCACGCGCGGGTGAGCGCCACGGGGACCACCGGCTGGTTAGACGGCAGGGTGAAGATAGGGATCCGGTTGACCCCTATCGACCCGTAGTAGTACTCGTACTGGTAGACGAGGCGGGACACCAGGTTCGAGCTGTTGGCGGATACGGGCTGCGAAGCCACCGAGTGGTCGAAGTCGCTCAGGGGGAACAGACGGGGCGCAGTCCTGACCGCCGACGAGGTAGCCGAAGGAGTGGTGCCCACCGGGGCTGCCCTCGTATGGGTATTCGTCGAAGCGCTAGAGGGAGCCGCCGGTCCCACTGTCGCCAGGCCGGCGAGCGCGGCCAGAGCGGACGTCGCTCCGAAGATCCGCTGCCGTCGTCGGCGCGGCCTGTTCGTGGTGTCCTGGTTCGGGTCATTCATTTGCTAGCCCAGCCTTCTGATCCACCGTTGTCGGGTTCCCTCCTCCTCATATCGGAAGACATCGGGCGGCAATGTAGAAACAAGAAAATGGAGCGACATCCAGAGACAACCTCCGCCGGACCGGTGCCGGCGGTCGACGGTCGGCGGCTATGGCGAGCGCACGGCCTCGGCTGGTAGCTTCCCGTCCCCGATGTCGGAGGCGGGGCTACCGGTCGAGCTGACCATCGTGATTCCGAGCCGCAACGTCGAGAGCGAGCTCCCGGCCCAGCTCGAGTCGCTGGCCGTCCAAGAGGCCGACTTCCGCTGGGAGGTCGTGGTCAGTGACAACGGCTCGACCGACAGGACCCCTGAGGTCGCCCTCCGATTCGCCAACCGGATGGAAATACGGGTGGTCGATGCTTCAGGGGAGCCCGGGCGGGCATTCGCATGCAACGAAGGGGCCAGGGCCGCCCGGGGTGGGTCGATCTGCTTCCTCGACGCGGACGACGAGGTCGCCTCCGGCTACGTAGAGGCCATGGCCTCGGCACTCAGGGTGCACCAGTTCGTGGCGGCGAGAGTCGACATCAGCCTGAACAACGGGTGGGCGGCCCTCAGCCGGGACCCCTTCCAGCACGACGGTCTCCTCGATGTCTTCGGTTACCTGCCCTTCGGTATCGGATGCACCCTCGGTGTGAGGCGGGACGTGTTCGAGGCGGTGGGCGGCTTCAGCGGCGAAATCCGCTTCGACGAGGACGTGGACTTCTGCTGGCGGGTGCAACAGGCGGGGTTCCCACTGGTGTTCGTTCCCGACGCGGTCGTCCGCTACCGGTTCCGTGACGATCTGTGGTCCCTGTTCACCCAGACCTACAACTACGGATCGGGCCAGGTCCTGCTCTACCGGCGCCACCGCGCCCTCGGCATGCCCCCGCGCACATGGCCGATGCTCCGACGTGAGTTGTCGATCCGGCTCAGGACGCTTGTAGCCATTCGGGGCAAGGCCGACCTCGCTCGCTGGCTCCACGAGACGGGCTACCTGGCCGGTCGGGCGGTGGGCTCGCTCCGCTGGCGGACCCCCTACGTCTAGGAGCCGGGGCTCGCTCGAATAGAAGGATTGGCGCTCTCGAAGCCGAACCTCCGATATGGAGGTGAGCGAGTGTCGAGCTATCGCTTCGGGTTCGTCGTCGAGCATGCGATCGGGCACGTGACCTTCGCCAACATGCTCCGGGCGTCAGTCGAGGCAGACGCCGAAATCGAAGCCGAGTGGTTCCTCCTCCCGCCCGTCTACGACGGAAGCCCGGTCCCCCCGCTCGCCGACCTCGGGGGGTTGGTCGAGCACCTACCGCCGTTCGACCGGAATCCGACCATGCTGCACAGCCTTCGGGCCAAGAGGATGGTGAAGCCGCGGCGCCGGCACCTCGACGCCGTTTTGATCCATACGCAGACCGCGGCTGTGTTGTCGTGGCCGATGATGCGGAGGCTTCCGATGGTGGTCTCGCTGGACGCCACGCCTGCCAACTTCGACGAGGTCGGGACGGCGTACGGCCACGCGGCCGGCCCAGCGCTCGTCGAGGCGGCGAAGCGCGCTCT
>DATGAX010000462.1:0-3702 GCA_035312965.1 Acidimicrobiales bacterium | reverse complement strand
TCCGACGCCGGATCGGGGCCGATCTCCATCCCGAAGCGGGCGCGCGGCATGGCCAGGGCCTGCAGCTCTGTCTCCACCTTCGAGGCCAGGCCCGGGGCGGCGGCCCTCCTGGCGTCCCACAGGCGCTCGTAGGCGGCGGCCAGCTCCTTGCCGGCCCGTTCGAGGTCGGCCTCCACCTGGGCCGCCCGGCGGTCGTGCGAAGCCAGCTCGTCGATCCGCACCCGCACCTTCTCGCGGTAGGCCATAACCTCGGCGAGCGTCCCCCCGTACTTCCGGCGCAGCTCGGTGAGCACCCGCCGGCGCTCACCAATGGCGGCCAGCCGTTCAGGGTCGTCCTCCACCGATTCCGACATCCGGCGGGCCGACGCGGCCACGTCGGACAGCTCGTCCTGCAGCGCGGCCAGGCGGCCGTGCAGATCCTGGAGGGGGCGGCGCGTCGAGGTGGCGGCTACGAGCGGTCCCAGGCGCTCGGCGATCCCGTCGTCGGCGGCCAGCCCCTGCCACACCGCGGCGGCCGCCTCGACCAGCCCGGATGCATCGGACAGAAGCTCCTCCTCCTCCTGGAGGCGCCGGTCCTCCTCCGCGTCGTCGAGGCCGGCTGACTCCATCTCGCGCAGCTGGTAGGTCAACAGGTCGATCTGACGGGCTCGCTCGTGCGGGTCGCCCCCGAGCTCCGCCCTCGACTGCTCCAGCTCTCTCACCTTCCTCCGCCACGTCTCGACTTCGGCCCGGTCGATCCGCGCCGCCCCGTCGAGGGCCCGGCGCTGGGCGGCCGGGGCCAGCAGCGACTGGTGGGCGTGCTGGCCGTGGATGTCCACCAGGCGGCGGCCCAGCTCCTGGAGCTGGGCGAGGGACACCATCCGGCCGTCGAGGTAGGCGCGGCTGCGGCCCGACGCCGGCACGACCCGGGTCAGGATCGCCTCCGTGCCTTCCTCGCCGTCGGTGCCCGGTATCTCGAAGCGGCCGTCCACCCGGGCCTCGGCCGCCCCGGGCGCGACCAGCGACGGATCCCCGGGGCCGCCGACCAGCAGGGAGATGGCGTCCACCAGGAGGGTCTTGCCGGCGCCGGTCTCCCCGGTGACGGCGGTCAGACCGGGACCGAGAAGGACCGTCTGATCCTCGATGACCCCGAGGTTGGTGACCCGCAGCTCGGCCAGCACGCCGCTCAGCGGTCCTTGAGGTCGAACTTGCTCTTGAGGATGCGGTGGAAGTCCCGCTCGCCGAAGGTGACGAGGAGGGCGTCGCGGCGGCCCTGCCGGCACTCGACCGACTGGCCCTGGGCCAGCGTCGCCGACCGCCAACCGTCGATCACCACGTCCACCGGGCGGTCACCGGTGACGGTGATGGCGACGACCTCGGATGCATCGAGGACCAGAGACCGGTCGAAGAGCATGTGGGGGGCCACCGGGGTCAGCACCTGCACCCGGGCCCGGGGCGAGACGATAGGGCCGCGGGCCGACAGGTTGTACGCCGTCGAGCCGGTCGGGGTGGCGAGGATCAACGAGTCGGAGGCGAACGTCAGGAACGGCTCCGAGTTGACCGCCACCTCGGTGTGCATCGTGTGGCCGACCTCGGTGCGTTGCAGGACGACGTCGTTGAGGGCGCTGCGGGGCGGGGCCGGCGAGTCCTCCCCGGCGGCGCCGTGGAAGCTCACGTCGAGGGTCATCCGGGGCTCCACGCCGTAGTCGCCGGCCAGGAAACGTCCGAGGGCGGGCCGCAACCCGGCCGGCTCGACCACGGTGAGGTAGCCGAGGTGGCCCAGGTTGACGCCGAGCACGGGCAGGTTCTCCCGGCACACCAGGTCGACGGTGCGCAGCATCGTGCCGTCGCCGCCGAGGCTGACGGCCAGGTCCCATCCCGTCGGGGCCGACGACGTGTCGGGCTCGGCGCCGGTCAGGTGGACCTCCGACCGGTGGCCCGCGTCGGCCAGCCATTCGGCCGTCTCCTTGGCCAGCAGCAGGGCCGCCTCCCGGTGGCTGTGCACCACGAATCCGATGACGGCCATGGTCAGCCCGCCGTCCCGGTGGTGGCGAGCGCGTCCTGCAGCGCGGTCGCCACGTCGGAATCCACCGCTCCGGGTGGGAGCCGGGGCTCAGCCGCGGCGCGGAACCAGGCGAGGAACTCGACGTTGCCGTCGGCACCGCGCAACGGCGAGACCATGACCCCCATATTGGCCGCTCCGGCCGCCTCCACGGAGGCAATGGCCCCTTCCAGGGTCCGCCGCCACACGGCCGGGTCCCGGATCACGCCCTTGGCCTTGGCCGCCTCGACCCGGCCCGCTTCGAACTGCGGCTTGACCAGGACCACGATGTCCGCCCCCGGCTCGGCCAGTGCCACCAGGGCGCCCGCCACCGTCCGAACCGAGATGAAGGACAGGTCGGCCACCACGACGGGCCGCCGGGGCGGCCCGCTCGAGGCGGCCAGCGCCCGGATGTCGGTCCGCTCCCTGACGTCGACGCGCCGATCGGCCCTCAGGCGCGGGTGCAGCTGGCCCCGCCCCACGTCGACCGCGATCACGTCCGTGGCGCCGGCCTGGAGCAGGCAATCGGTGAACCCCCCTGTCGACGAACCGGCATCGATCGCCCCGCGGCCCCGCACGTCGATGGCGAAGCGGTCCAAGGCGGCGCTCAGCTTCTCACCGCCCCGGCCGACGAAGCGCGCCGGTGGGCCCTGGACGAGCACCGGCTCGTCCGGGCCGACCAGGCGCGACGCCTTCGTCGCCGGCGCGCCGGCGACGAGGACCCGACCTTCTTCTATCAGCCGGCCGGCCGCCGTGCGGCTGTCGGCCAGCCCGCGCCGGACCAGCTCGCCGTCGAGACGCCTGCGCCCGACCAGAGGCTCAGCCGGCCGCCTTCTTGGCGACCTTCTTGGCCGGGCTCTTGCGGGCCGGCGCCTTCTTGGCCGCGGCGCCCGTCCCGCCCGTGGCGGTCGTGGCGGTGGTGGCCTTGGCCGCCGGGCGGGCGGCCTTCTTGGCCGGGGCGGCCTTGGTGGCGGTGCTCGAAGAGGTCGTGGTGGCCGCGGCCCGCCCGGACAGCTTCCGCTCGAGCGCCTCCAGCTCGGCCTTGGTGGCCAGGCCGAGTGAGCTCAGCTGGCGCTGCACCTCCTTGCGGATGGTCGACACGAACTGCTCCGTGCTCTTGCGCCCGCCGCCGACCAGGTCGTCGAACGCCCCCTGCGCCCGCCCCTGAGTGTCGCCCCCCGCCTTGGACAGCTCCTTCAAGAACTCCTCGGCCTTGGCGCGGGCCGATTCGATGAAGTCGGCCCCCACACCCTGAACCTTCTTCAACCTGTCATCACGTGCCATGCCACATCATAACGAGTGGTGACTAGTCCCCGGACCGGCTCAGGAAGGCCTCCACGGCGGCCTGGAGGTCCGGGGCGACGAGGGCGGGGGTGGGTGTGACCGGCAGATCTTCCTCCTTGGTCACCCCGCTCAGGACCAGGACGAACGGCGCGCCCAGACGCTCGGCGAAAGCCCCGTCGGTCTCGGCCCGGTCGCCGACGACCACGTCGGGCACCCCGAACCGGGCCCGGACCAGCTCGGCCATGGCCGCCTCCGGCTTGCCCGCGACCTCGGCGGTGCGCCCCGAGCCGACCTGCAGGTAGGCCACCAGCGCGCCGGCCCCCGGCTCGGGACCGTCGGGCGTCGGAAAGGTGGCATCGGTGTTGGTGGCGACGAACCGGGCCCCGTCGCGGATGGCC
>DATGAX010000461.1:0-10681 GCA_035312965.1 Acidimicrobiales bacterium | reverse complement strand
GCAGCCTCCGCGACTTCCAGAGCGACTGGGCCAGCATCGTCGATCCCGAGCAGGCCGAGGCGACCACCTCGGTCGGGCCCGCCCCGCCCGGCGCATGGCTCCAGGCCTTCCTCGCCGGTAGCCGGGCGTCGATCGCCCCCCGTCCCGGTGAGGCGGCCCCCGACGACGTGGCGTGGGCCGACCTCGACGTGGCCGGCCTGGTGCTCATCCTGGGCCGCCAGGGACGCCCCTTCCGCATCCGGGAGCGGCGCCAGCTCAACGCCCTGGCCCGGATCGTCGACACCCGGTGGTCCGAGCTCAGCGGGCGGGCCGGGCGGCTGGCCCATCCCAGCGCCAGCCTGTAGCCGCCATCTGCCGGTCTCAGCCGGTCGGATCGGCGGCCGGATCCCATGCGGCCGGATCGGCCCCCGGATCCCAGGCGGCCGGATCGGCCGCCTGGTCCCAGGAGGTCGGGTCCCACCCGCGGGTGCGGGCCACCGCCCGCTGCCAGGCGGCGTAGGCGGCGGTCGACACCTCGCTGGTCGCCGCCGGCTCCCGCGCCGCGTCGGCCGCCCACAGGGAGGCGATGTCCGCCACCTCCCACACCCCTTCGGCCAACCCGGCCAGGAACGCCGCACCGAGGGCGGTGGTGTCGGGCTGGGCGGTGCGCCGCACCGCCACGCCGAGCACGTCGGCCTGCATCTGGAGCAGGAGGTCCATCACCGAGGCCCCCCCGTCCACCCGCAGCTCGGCGACAGGGTGGCCGCTGCCGCCGGTCATGGCGGCGACCACGTCGGCCGTCTGGTACACCATGGCCTCGACCACGGCCCGGGCCAGCTGGGCCCGGCCCACACCCCGGGTCAGGCCCACCATGGTGCCCCGGGCACCCGGATCCCACCAGGGGCTGCCCAGACCGGTGAGCGCGGGGACGAAGAACGCGCCCCCCGTATCGGGGACCGACGCGGCCAGCGGACCGATCTCGGCCGACTCGGAGATGATGCCGAGCTGGTCCCGCAGCCACTGGACGGCGGCGCCGGTCACGAAGATGGCGCCTTCGAGGGCGTAGGTCGTCTGCAGGGGGGACACCTCGCCCAGGGACCAGGCGACGGTGGTGAGCAGGCCGTCCACCGGATCGGGGCGGCGTGAACCCACGTTCATCAGCACGAAGCTCCCGGTGCCGTAGGTGTTCTTGGTCATGCCGGGCTCGAAGCAGGCCTGCCCGAACAGAGCGGCCTGCTGGTCGCCGGCCACGCCGCTGACCGGCACCCCGGCGGCCAGCCCGGGCACCGCTCCCGCGGCGGTGGCGGCCAGCCGCCCGCTGGAGGGTCCGACCTCCGGCAGGATCGACAGGGGCACGCCGAACAGCTCGGCCAGATCGGCGTCCCAGGTCAGCCCGTCGATGTCGAACAGCAGGGTGCGCGACGCGTTGGTGGTGTCGGTGACGTGAGCGGCCCCTCCGCTCAGCTTCCAGATGATCCAGGAGTCGATCGTCCCGAAGGCGGTGGCGGGGGTGACCGGCACGCCGCCGGGACCGATGATCCAAGCCAGCTTGGTGGCCGAGAAGTAAGGATCGAGCACCAGGCCGGTACGGGCCCGGACCAGGGGAAGGTGGCCCTCGTCGTTCAGCCTCCGGCAGTCCTCGGCCGTGCGCCGGTCCTGCCATACCACCGCCCGGTGCAAGGGCCGCCCCGTCCGGCGATCCCACACCACGGTGGTCTCACGCTGGTCGGTGACCCCGATGGCGGCCACCGGCTCGCCCACCTCCTCGAGGACGGCGGCCAGGGTGGCGGCCACCGCGGCCCAGATCTCCTCGGCGTCGTGCTCCACCCAGCCGGGCCGAGGGAAGTACTGGGGGAACTCCCGGTAGTGGCCGGCCACGATGCGACCGGCCTGGTCCACCGCCATGGACCTCACCCCGGTGGTGCCGGCGTCGATCGTGAGGACTACGCCCATGCCACCCGGCCGGCGGCTGAGGAATCCAGGCGCATGTTCCGCACTCTAGAGTTCCCCGGCGCGGCCCCCCGTCGAAGGGGCGGGGACAGGGGGGCCGACGCCAGGGTGATGGCCGCCGAGGGGGCAGCTTCGGCGGCGCTGAATCGAACATACCCCCCAGGACGACTTCTAACGCACGTTTTGCGAAAAAAATTTGTCGATTCGCCCCGAGGCCCCTCCAAGGGGGCAAACCGGTCACGTTTTCCACCGGGCGGTGCACAGGTTTGGCCCACTATCGCTCCACAGCGGGGTGCCCGTACCTTGGGGGGATGGGCCGAGCCGGATCGCCAGGGCGGTGCGCGCAAACCTTCGCGAGCGCGCCTTGACCAGCGGTTTTCTCCCTCCGATGGCATTGACAAGGATGAAATTACGGTGTTGTAATTCACTCCTCATGTTGTGGGACGCGGGGGCTGAGAGGCGTCAGGACCACAACTTGTTGTGGTCCTAGAGACCATCTACCGAGGAGGAGGAAGGCATGGCAATAGCGCCCGAACGGATGGGTATCGGGATCAGCCGGTACTACACCCGGCCCGGCGAGGATCCCTACGCCACCGTGGAGTGGGAGCGCCGGGATGCCCGCATCGTGCACTATGCGACGGGCGCGGTCGCCTTCGAGCAGCTCGGCGTGGAGGTGCCCTCCCGTTGGAGCCTCAATGCCACCAACATCCTGGCCCAGAAGTACTTCCGCGGCACCCTCGGTGAGCCCGACCGGGAGTGGTCGCTGCGCCAGGTCGTGGACCGGGTGGTGGACACCGTCACCGCGTGGGGGCGCAAGGACGGCTACTTCGTGGACGACGAGGAGGCCTCCGCCTTCAGCGACGAGCTCAAGTACCTCATCATCCACCAGAAGGCGGCGTTCAACTCGCCCGTGTGGTTCAACATCGGGGTCCGGGGCGTACCGCAGCAGGGTTCGGCCTGTTTCATCCTGTCCGTCGACGACTCGATGGACTCGATCCTCAACTGGTACACGGAAGAGGGGGTCATCTTCAAGGGAGGCTCGGGGGCCGGCGTCAACCTCTCGCGCATCCGGTCATCGAAGGAGGGGCTGCGCGGCGGCGGCACCGCGTCGGGGCCGGTGAGCTTCATGCGGGGGGCCGACGCGTCGGCCGGCACGATCAAGAGCGGGGGCAAGACCCGCCGGGCGGCCAAGATGGTCATCCTCGACGCCGACCACCCCGACATCGAGGACTTCATCTGGTGCAAGGCCATCGAGGAACGCAAGGCCCGGGCCCTGCGTGACGCCGGTTTCGACATGGATCTCGACGGCAAGGACAGCCACTCCATCCAGTACCAGAACGCCAACAACTCGGTCCGGGTCACCGACGAGTTCATGCAGGCCGTGCTGGACGACGCCGACTGGCATCTGAAGGCCAAGACGACCGGCGAGGTGATCGAGACGGTCAAGGCCCGGGACCTCTTCCGCCAGATCGCCAAGGCGGCCTGGGAGTGTGCCGACCCGGGCATGCAGTTCGACACCACCATCAACCGGTGGCACACCGCGCCCAACACGAGCCGGATCAACGGCAGCAACCCGTGCTCGGAGTACATGCACATCGACAACTCGGCCTGCAACCTGGCCAGCCTCAACCTGCTGACCTTCCTCGCCGAGGACGGCACCTTCGACGTGGCCGGCTTCAAGTCGGCAGTGGAATGCGTGTTCACCGCCCAGGAGATCATCGTGGGCAACGCCGACTACCCGACCGAGAAGATCGCCGAGAACTCCCGGCGCTTCCGCCAGCTGGGCATCGGCTACGCCAACTTGGGCGCCCTGCTCATGGCCGAGGGTCTGCCCTACGACTCGGAGGCGGGCCGGGCCTGGGCCGGGGCGATCACCGCCCTGCTCACGGGCCACAGCTACGAGACCTCGGCCCGGACCGCGTCGCGCATGGGCCCCTTCGCCGGGTTCCAGGAGAACCGCGAGCCCATGCTCAACGTTCTGCGCATGCATCGCGACGCCGCCTCGCGCATCGATGAGGAGATGGTGCCACCGGAGCTGTTGTCGGCGGCGCAGGAATCGTGGGATGCCGCGGTCGAAGTCGCCGAGCAGTACGGCGTGCGCAACGCCCAGGCGTCGGTGCTGGCCCCGACGGGCACCATCGGCCTGATGATGGACTGCGACACGACGGGCATCGAACCCGACCTCGGCCTGGTCAAGATGAAGAAGCTGGTCGGTGGCGGCACCATGTCCATCGTCAACCAGACGGTGCCCCGGGCTCTGCGCCGGCTGGGCTACGAACCGGGCCAGATCGCCGACATCATCGCCAACATCGACGAGCACAAGTCGATCCTCGGCGCCCCCCATCTTGCCGCTGATCACCTGCCCGTGTTCGCCTGCTCGATGGGCGACAACACCATCCACTACCGCGGCCACATCACGATGATGGGCGCCGTCCAGCCGTTCCTCTCCGGCGCCATCTCCAAGACGGTCAACGTGCCGGAGGAGATGACGGTGGAAGAGGTCGAGCAACTGCACATCGAAGCCTGGCAGCTCGGGCTCAAGGCGGTCGCCATCTACCGGGACAACTGCAAGGTCGCCCAGCCGCTCGCCACGGCCAAGAAGACCGTCGCCGATCCCGGCGCGTCGGCGGCCGAGGTGCACGACGCCGAGCTCGCCCTCAAGGTGGCCGAGTTGGAGCGGGCCCTGGAGCGCCAGACCACGATCGTCGTCAAGCAGCCGATCCGGGAGCGCCTGCCCCGCAAGCGGAACTCCAGCACGTTCGCCTTCCGGGTGGCCGACTGCGAGGGCTACGTCACCGTGGGCGAGTACGACGACGGTCGCCCCGGCGAGGTGTTCATGAAGGTCTCGAAGCAGGGTTCGACCCTCGCCGGGATCATGGATGCCTTCGCCATCGCCGTCAGCCTCGGCCTGCAGCACGGCGTGCCGTGGCGGACGTTCGTGGAGAAGTACACCAACATGCGGTTCGAGCCGGCGGGCATGACCGACGATCCCGACCTGCGGATCGCAACGTCGCTGTTCGACTACATCTTCCGCCGGCTGGCCGTCGACTACCTGCCGGCCGAGGACCGGGCCGAGCTCGGGGTGCTGACCTCGCAGGAGCGCACCCAGCTGACGCTGCCCGGAGTCGAGGAGGCGACCACCTTCAACGCGCCGATCGACGCCGGCCCGGCACCGGTCGACGCCGGCACCCAGCGGGGGGAGCGGGCGGCGCAACCCCCGGCGCACCCCTCCGCCATCGACTTCCGTGCGGCAGGCGGGCTCGAGTCGGACGCGCCGTACTGCTTCCAGTGCGGAGTCCAGATGCAGCGGGCAGGTAGCTGCCACGCCTGCCCGTCGTGTGGGACGACGAGCGGCTGCTCGTAGTGCGCAAACCCGGCTGAAGCCGGGGCCTCTTGATCGTCCCGTGCCGGAAAGTTGCTGCCATAGCAGCAACTTTCCGGCCCGCCAGGGTGTGGCCGGGATGAGATCAGGGGATGCGCCGCTCCGCGGTGCCGGTCGCGGTGCCAGCGGTGCCGGTGGTGCCAGCGGTGCCGGTGGCGGGCGCTGCGGTGCCGGTCGTACCGGCGGTAGCCGGCTGCGCCACGCCCCGCTCCATGGGGTGGGCGGCCGGCACGGCCGCTTCTGCCGGGGTGTAATGGTCGGTCACCTCCAGCCTGGGCACCGTCGCACCCTTGAGGGCCATCCCGCCGAGGACGGCGATCAGCGCCCCGGGCCCGTAGCTGGAGCAGGCCGCGTTGAGCAGGTTGCGCAGCGGGCCGACCCCGGTGAAGAAGGGTGGGCTCGACTCGAAGGTGGGCCATGCCGACGGGCCGACGACCAGCCATGCGCCGGCCAGCACCAGCAGCAGCCCGGGCAGCATGAACGCCGCCCCCGATATGGTCCTCCGGGCCGGGCCCACGATCATGAGCATCAGACCGGCCGCCGCCGCCACCGCCCCGGGGAGGAGGTGGAGCAGCCCGATGTCGAGGCTCGCGGCCCAGGTGTTGAAGGTGACGGGGCGGTACCCGAAGTACGGGCCCACATAGGCCGCCAGGGCGGTCCAAGCGCCGGCGAGGAGCGCGACGAGCCCGGTCAGTGCCGCCCCGACCGGGCGCTCGAACACCCGCCGGGTGGCGACGGGCTCGGCCGCAGTGGTGGTTGCGGGTGCGGTTCCCGCCGGAACCGTTTCGGATCTACCGCGGCGGCGATGGAGCGTTATAGCCATTCTTCCTCCTTCGGTCATCTGTTGTTATTCCCGCCACAGGCCGAGCGAAATCGCTGCAGCACGAGCAAACCGCCTCAGAGGGTGGTTGACTGTATGGGGGCATATGGAAACCGATGGACTGGCCCAATTGATCGGCCTCACGGTTCTGGTCGAAACCGGAGGCGCGGAAGCGACCGGCGCGGTCACGGCGGTGGATGGCGGCTGCCTGACCTTCACCTGCGACGAGGAGAGCTGGTCCGGGACCGACGTGGGGGTGGTGCAGGCCAGCATCTTCGCCCCGGACGCCATGTACCACGTCTCCGGCGAGGCGATGATCAAGGGGCTGGACGTCATCATGTGTCCCGAGACGACCATCCAGCGGATACAGAGGCGCAAGTGGCCCCGCCGCCGGCTGGACCTGCCTGTGACGGTGTGCCCGGTCGAGGATGGGCGGCGGGTCGAGGGCGTGCCGGGGCGAACGGTCGACGTCGGGGTGGGCGGGGTGTGCATCGAGACGCTGCGCCCGGTGGAGGGCGAGGGCGACCCGATGGTGATCCTGAGCCTGCCCGACGGCACCTCCATCGTGTCGCTCACCTCGACCGTCGGCGTCGAGGATCTGGGCGACGGGTGGCGCTACCGGCTGGCCTTCCGCAACCTGGACGCCCACGACTCGGGCCGCATCGCCGAGCTGGTCGGCTAGAGGTAGAGCTGGGGCGGGGGCTAGAACCCGCCCAGCACCGACTCCAAGAAGGCCAACCGGTCGGCCGCCTCGTCGATCAGCTTGGCCGTCGGCTTGCCCGCCCCGTGGCCGCCCGACGTGGTGACCCGCAGCAGTACCGGCCGGTCGCAGCCCTGGGCCTGCTGGAGGGCGGCGGCGAACTTGTAGGAGTGGGCCGGGACCACCCGGTCGTCGTGGTCGCCGGTGAGGATCAGGGTGGGCGGGTAGCAACGGCCCGCTTCGATGTTGTGCAGCGGTGAGTAGGACCGGACCCAGCGGAACTGCTCGGGATCCTCGGGGTCGCCGTAGTCCGACTTCCAGGCCCATCCGATGGTGAACAGGTGGAAGCGCAGCATGTCCATGACGCCGACCTCGGCCAGTGCGGCGCCGATCAGCTCCGGGTGCTGGGTGAGCGTGGCGCCGACCAGGAGGCCGCCGTTGGAGCCGCCCATGACGGCGATTCGGTCCGGCCGCGACCATCCGGACGAGCTGAGCCAGCGGGCGCAGGCGGCGAAGTCGTCGAACACGTTCTGCTTGTGGGCCAGGCGACCGGCGTCGTGCCAGGCCCGCCCGAACTCGCCCCCGCCCCGCAGGTTGGCGACGGCGAGGACCCCGCCCCGGTCGAGCCAGGCGGCGAAGGTGACCGAGAAGGTGGGGGTGACGGGGACGGAGAACCCGCCGTAGCCGTAGAGAAGGACGGCGGCGTCGCCCGACGGGATCCGGTCGCGGGCCCGGGTGACGAACATCGGCACCTGCGTGCCGTCGCCCGATGACACGAAGACCTGCTCGGTCAGGTAGTCGCTGCTCGGAAAAAGGGCCGCCGATCCCCGCACCAGCTCCGTGCGGCCGGAATGCACGTCGTGCGACCACACCGAGCCGGATTGGACGAACGAGGTCACCACCAGGTGCACCAGCGGTGAGGAGGCCCGGCCGGAAATCTCGACCACCGAGGCCGGGCCGGGCAGCCCCACCTCGTGCACGAAGGTGCCGTCCGCCTCGAACACCCGCACCACGGACGCCGCGTTGTGCAGGTAGTGACACACGAGCCGGCCCCCGCAGAGATGGGCGTCGGTCAGCGTGTCGGGGCCTTCGGGGACGACCTCCGGCCAGTCACCGGGATCGGAGCCCACCGAGGCCCGGACGATGCGGCCCCGTTCCGCGCCGCGGTCGGTGTGCACGAAGAACGTCCCGTCCCCGGCATGCTCGAGCACCCGGTCCATGGCCTCCAGGACGGGGTTGAGCGGTTGCAGCGGCGCCGCCGGGTCGGCGAGATCCCGCACCAGCACGTAGGTCTCGGGCGCGGTGCCCTTGCTGACCGACACCACCAGATAGCGGCCGTCGTCGGTCACGCCGCCGTTCGGGATCCAGTCCCCGTGGTCGGGCGCTTCGAACTCGACCGGGTCGGGCCCGGCCGCGCCCAGGCCGTGGAATGCGATCCGGGCCGCGCTGACCGCCTCGGTCAGCTCGGCGCCGGGCTCGGGCTGCTGGACCGCGGTGTAGTAGAAGCCGTCGCCGCTCCACGCCGCCTGCGAGAACTTGGACCACTCGACCACATCCTCCCGGTCGGCACCCGTCGCCACGTCACGCACCCGCCAGGTCATCCAGTCGGAGCCGCCACTGCTCGTCGCCCACGCCACCGACTTCCCGTCATCCGACACTCCCAGACCGGTGAGCGACACGGTGCCGTCCTCGGACAGACCGTTGGGATCGATGAGCACCTCGCCGGCCTGGCCCGGGCCGTCGGCCACGTACAGGACGGACTGGGCCTGCAGGCCGGAGTTGCGCATCTGGAACCATCTGCCGCCCCGCTCGAAGGGGGCGCCCTGCTTGGGGTAGTCCCACAGCTCGGCGATCCGGGACCGCAGGCCGGCCCGGGACGGCACGGCAGCCAGGAACCGCTCGCTCTCCTCGTTCTCCGCCGCCACCCATGCCACCGTCGCCGGCGCGTCGGAGTCCTCCAGGGGCCGGTAGGGATCCGGGACCCTCTCGCCGTGGAGGACGTCGACGACGTCGGCGGTCGGGGCGGTCGGGTACGAAGGGGCCATGGGCGCCGTTCTAGCGCAGCACCGGCCTACCCTGGCCGGCGTGCCCGTCACCCGCCTGAACCACGCCGTCCTCTACGTCCGCGACATCGGCCGCTCGGTCTCCTTCTACCAGGACGTCCTCGACTTCCGCGTCAAGCACGAGATCCCCGACTTCGCCGCCTTCCTCCAGGCCCCGGCCAGCCACAACGACCACGACCTCGGGCTGTTCCAGATCGGTCCGGGGGCCGGGCCGTCCGGGGCCGGGCAGACGACGGTCGGGTTGTACCACCTGGCCTGGGAGGTGGACACGCTCGACGAGCTGGGCCGGCTGGCCGACCGGTTGCGCGAGGCCGGCGCGCTGGTGGGCGCATCCGACCACGGGACGACCAAAGCGCTGTACGCCCACGACCCCGACGGCCTGGAGTTCGAGGTGTGCTGGCTGGTGCCGGCCGACCGCCTGCCGGTCGAGATCGACGCCCTCACCAAGCCTCTGGACCTCGAAGCCGAGAAGGCTCGTTACGGCGGGTCGACGCGGGGCGGCGTGGGTGTCTCCTTCTCCGGAACCTTTTGAGCCGGTCGGCGTCGCCGCCCCGCTGACGGGGACGGTGGTGTCGCTGCTGGCCGGTGTCGGGGACCCGGTCGTCGCCGGGCGGGCCGTCGCCGTCCTCGAGTCGATGAAGATGGAGCACGAGGTCGCGGCGCCGGTGTCGGGCCGGCTGGCCGCGGTGGCCGCGGCTGTCGGGCAGACGGTGACCGCCGGCGATCCGTTGTTCGTTGTCGAACCCGGATCGGTGGAACACCACGCCGGGCCGGGGGAGGAGCGCACCGCAAGGAGTACGACCCGGTCCGATCTGGCCGAAGTGCTGGAGCGCCAGGCCCGCACCCGCGACGAAGCCCGTCCGGAAGCGGTGGCCAAACGGCACGGCTACCACCTCCGCACCGCCCGGGAGAACCTGGCCGACCTGTGCGACGCCGGGTCGTTCACCGAGTTCGGCGCCCTGGCCCTGGCCGCCCAGCGGGACCGGCGCTCGCTGGAGGAGCTGATCGCCAGCACGCCGGCCGACGGGCTCATCGGCGGCGTGGCCCGGGTCAACGGCGGCGAGTGCGTGGTCGTCGCCTACGACTACACGGTGCTGGCCGGCACCCAGGGGTACTACGGCCACCACAAGCTGGACCGGCTGTTCGAGTTGGCGGCCCGCACCCGGCGGCCCCTCGTCCTCTTCGCCGAGGGCGGTGGGGGCCGGCCCGGTGACACCTCGGCCCCGACCGTCTCGGGTCTCGAGGTGATGGCCTTCGCCCTCTTCGGCCGGCTCAGCGGACTGGTGCCGTTGGTCGGTGTCGTGGCGGGCCGGTGCTTCGCCGGCAACGCCGCCCTGCTCGGATGCTGCGACGTCATCATCGCCACCGCCGACTCGAGCATCGGCATGGCCGGACCGGCCATGATCGAAGGCGGCGGGCTGGGCCGCGTCCATCCCGACGAGGTGGGCCCGGTCTCGGTGCAGAATGCCAACGGGGTCATCGACGTGCTCGTCGCCGACGAGGCCGACGCGGTGGCGACAGGCAAGCAGTACCTGTCCTACTTCCAGGGTCCCGTGGACGGGTGGGAGGCGCCCGACCAGGAGGAGTTGCGGTACCTCGTGCCGGAGGACCGCCGGCGCGTCTACGACGTGAGGGCCGTCATCTCCGGTCTGGCCGACACGGGATCGGTCCTCGAGCTGCGCTCCGGGTGGGGGCCGGGGATGGTGACCGCCCTGGCCCGGCTGGCCGGCCGGCCGGTCGGCGTCATCGCCAACAACCCGGGCCACCTGGGAGGAGCCATCGACTCC